>JASHRK010000187.1 GCA_030037405.1 Acidimicrobiales bacterium
GGGGCTGAAGGACGGCTATTTCGTCGACGCGGACGAGGCCCGCACCTTCAGCGACGAGCTGAAGCACCTCATCGTCGAGCAGAAGGCGGCCTTCAACTCCCCCGTCTGGTTCAACATCGGCGTGCGCAGCGTGCCTCAGCAGGCCTCGGCGTGCCAGCCCTACGAAGCGCTCGTCTCTACGCCCGAGGGTCTTGTCCCGATCGGGCGATTGGTCGAGGACGAGGCGATCGGGCGCAAGGTGCTCGACGCCCACGGCGTGACGCGCATCGTGGCCGTGAAGCGCAACGGGCGCAAGCACGTGTTGCGGATCAACACGAAGTCTGGTCACCAGCTCGACGTCACCGGGGATCACCTGGTCTGGCGCGCCACCGGCGAAGGGACGGGGAGCTTCGTCGAAGCCGCGGCACTTCGCCCGGGCGACCAGCTCTCCTGGCACCGAACGGAGTCATGGGGAGATGGAGAGGTGTCGTCACGCGAGGTCGCCGAGGCGGCGCTTGCCGGTCGGGTCCAGGCAGACGACGGCGAGGCGATGTGGGTGCCGGAAGAACTTTTGGCGGCTCCGCTGCCGGTCGTCGCTGCATACCTGCGAAGCCTCTTCCAGGCGGCCGGGTACGTCTCGGTGCGGGGGCGCTCGGCCGTGATCGGGATGGACAAGGCCTCCGGGGCATTCGTACGTGGGGTTCAGGCATTGCTCGGCCGCTTCGGGATCTTCTCCCGCGTGCGCTTCGAGGCCGATCGGCGTGACAACCGCCACGGGTGCTACAGCCTGAGCATCAGCTCGCTCGGTGACCGGCGTGCTTTTGCGGACGAGATCGGTCTCGTCGACGGGCGAAAGGCTGCCAAGCTCGAGCGATCGATGGAGGTCGCCGGCCTGCCGGCCCGGCCCTGCAAGCGCCTCGAGATCGGGACGATCGAAGACCGCGGCGAGATGGACGTCTACGACATCCAGACCGAGAGTGGCGAGTACCTGAGTGGGAACCTGCGGCTTCACAACTGTTTCATCCTTGCCGTCGAGGACTCGATGCGCGACATCCTCAACTGGTATGTCGAAGAAGGGACGATCTTCAAGGGGGGCTCCGGCTCGGGCGTCAACCTCTCGAGGATCCGCTCCTCGAAGGAGCTCCTCGAAGGAGGCGGCACCGCCTCGGGCCCGGTGAGCTTCATGAGGGGCGCAGATGCCTCGGCCGGAACGATCAAGTCGGGGGGCAAGACGCGCCGCGCCGCCAAGATGGTGATCCTCGACGCCGACCATCCCGACGTGCAGGAGTTCATCTGGTGCAAGGCGAGAGAGGAGCGGAAGGCTCGCGTCCTCGCCCAGGCCGGTTTCGACATGGACCTCGACGGTGCCGACAGCCACTCGACCCAGTACCAGAACGCCAACAACTCGGTCAGGGTCACAGACGACTTCATGCAGGCCGTTCTCGACGACGCCGACTGGGACCTCGTGGCTCGCACGACGGGCGAGACCCTCGAGACGCTGAAGGCGCGGGCGCTCTTCCGCCAGATGGCGGAGGCGGCCTGGGAGTGCGCCGATCCGGGCCTCCAGTACGACACGACCATCAACAGGTGGCACACCGCCCCGAACACCGGGCGTATCACCGCCAGCAATCCCTGCTCGGAGTACGTCCACCTCGACAACTCCTCCTGCAACCTGGCGAGCCTCAACCTCCTCAAGTTCTCGGACGAGGGCGGCACCTTCGACGTCGGGGGTTTCAAGGCAGCCGCGGAGGTGGTCTTCACCGCCCAAGAGATCCTCGTCGGCAACGCCGACTACCCGACGGAGAAGATCGGCGAGACGACGAGGCGCTTTCGCGAGCTCGGTCTCGGCTACGCCAACCTCGGGGCGTTGCTCATGTCTGAAGGGCTGCCTTACGACTCCGACGAGGGCCGGGCCTGGGCGGCGGTGCTCACCGCCCTCATGACCGGCGTCGCCTACGAGACCTCGGCCCGCACGGCCGCCCGTATGGGTCCGTTCGCCGGGTTCCACGAGAACTCGGGTCCGATGATCGGAGTCCTCAAGATGCACCGGGACGCCGTGGCGAAGATAGACGAAGAGCTGGTACCGACCGAGGTCCTCTCGGCCGCACAGGAGTCCTGGGACACGGCCGTAGAGCTTGCCGAACGACATGGCGTCCGCAACTCGCAGGCGACGGTGATCGCTCCTACGGGAACGATCTCGTTTCTGATGGACTGCGATACGACGGGCATCGAGCCCGACCTCGGGCTCGTGAAGACGAAGAAGCTCGTCGGCGGGGGGACGATGTCGATCGTCAACCAGACCGTCCCGCGGGCGCTTCGCCACCTCGGGTACTCGCCAGACGAGATCACCGAGATCATCTCCCACATCGACGAGCACAAGACGATCGTCGGTGCCCCTCACCTCCGTGCCGAGCACCTGCCCGTCTTTGCGTGCTCGATGGGCGACAACGTCATCCATTACTCCGGCCACGTGAAGATGATGGCCGCCGCCCAGCCTTTCATCTCGGGCGCCATCTCGAAGACGGTGAACATGCCGGAGGAGGTCACGGTCGAAGAGATAGAGCAGCTGCACCTCGATGCCTGGAAGATGGGCTTGAAAGCGATCGCCATATACCGGGACAACTGCAAGGTAGCCCAGCCTTTGTCGACGACCAAGAGGGAAGGTGCCTCGGCCCTCCCGGGCGAGCTAGCGGACGCAGCTGTCCTCGACGAGATCCAGTCGGCGGCCTTCGCGGCGCGAGA
>JASHRK010000019.1 GCA_030037405.1 Acidimicrobiales bacterium
GTGAATCCCCATCTTCGACCACGCCGTCTGCTCGTTCTCGATGGCGTCGAGCAAGGTCGGGACACCGCTCTCGTACTCCATGGTGAAGGTAAGAGGCGTGCCCTTTGTGATCCCGGCACCGCAGTCACCCTTCGCCGTACCCGGCTTAGTGCAGGTATCCGTACCGCCCGAGTGGATCGTCCAGCCGTTGTCCTTCAAGAGGGTGGTTCCCTTTGACACGCTGAAGGGGTAGGGGTTCGTCTTCTCGAGGCTCGAGACGAACGGGTTGGACGGGAACGCCGGCACGGGACCGTATGTCGGTACCCCGTAGCCCTTGAAGAAGGCTTTGATGATGCCCGTCTGGTCCACGCCGTACTGCATTGCCTGACGGAAGTAGAGCTGGTCGAAGATGTCGCCCGCCTGCCCGTTGTCTCCCGTCGAGTTGAAGTTCTCTGGGAAGAAATTGATCTGCCACGTCTCGCCGTTGAATATCGTGAACTTCGAGGCGAGCTCGGACTGGTTGGGCCCCACCTTGCCGGGGCCATTGTTGTTCTCGGGCGCGTCCTCAGGCGGGAGATAGCCGACCTGGACGGAATTCGTGGCGAGGGCGTCGAACTCGGAGGTGTCCGAGGTGAAAGGGACCTCGATGAACTTCGAGATGATCGGCTTTTGCGGGCCCGAGTACTTCGTGTTCGGTACAAAGGTACTCTCGCCGTTGGTTGCGTCGAAGGCCGAGAGGCGCCAGGGCCCGTCGGAGACCTGCCAGACGGGGTTGGTGGCGTAGGTGGCGAGGTCGCTCGCCATCTCGGGCTTCTTCGCCTTGCCGTTGTCGTCCGTGTCGAAGGTCCATACCTTCACGCAGGCTGCCGTCGTCGAGGCGCCGGTCATCGGAGTGTTGGGGGTGACCTTGCCACAGCCGCCCGAGCCGGCCTTACCTGTCAAGGAGGTGATGTCCCATGCCTCGGGCATGGGGGTGATCTGGGAGAGCTCGTTGTAGAGATACCAGGTCGGCGAGTAGGAGTCGTTCAGCTTGAACGTCACCGTATCGGAGGTGGCGCTCGGGGTCGAATAGCTCACGATGTTGTCCGGGAACCCTCCCGCAACGTAGCCGGCCCAGTTCGCCCTCTCAGCCTTGACCATGTTCATCCAGAAGATGACGCTCTGGGCGTCGACCGGTTGGCCGTTGGAGAACTTCCAGCCCTTGAGCGTGATCGTCACCTCCCTGTCGTTGTCGGACCACTTGGGCGTGTATGCGAACGACAAGGACTCGTTGTAGGTCGGGTCGGCGCTCTTGATCTGGCCGAACCAATAGAGCGGCCGGTACATGAGGTACTGGAACTGCGTCAGGTTCGTGACGGAGAAGTAGGCGATGCTCGAGAAGGGAAAGATCCAGTTGGGCGAGACCTCCGGCATGAGCGCCCAGCTCACCGTCCCCCCGGTCACATGGGACGTAGACGGAGTCGTCGTCTTTGGCTTGGCAGACGGGCTCGAGCCGCACGCTGCGAGCACCACCGCAGCTACCGCGCCTACCGCGGCGACTTTCAAGGCTCTCCCGAGCCGTCTTTGTCGTGCCATGTCGCTTACCTCCTGCAGAGACGACGTCCTTGGCCTGACGGGCGGGGGCCCCCTCTTCTCGATCGGACGGGACGAGGCTTACCCGTCAACGGGCATTCAACGTAGCAAAGTCGTAACACTCCGTACAGGTACCCCCATCTCGACGAGCGCATGCTCGCACGCGGCCGCGCCCTGGTCGTAACCCCGCCGCCTGGGCCGGATGGGTCACGGCGCCGCCTGGGCCGGCTGGGTCAGGGCAGAACTGGGCGGCCGTGTCACGGCGCCGCCTGGGCGGCGCCGACGAGATCGCCGATGCCCGCGACCTCGAGCCGGGCGAGCTCGACCCTCAGACCCGCGAGCACGATTGCCGGCGCCCGGGGATCGGCCAGCGTCGCCGTCCCCACTTGGACGGCGTCTGCACCGGCAAGCACCATGCGAAGGGCTCCCGCTCCGTCGGATATCCCTCCGACACCGACTATGCCCGCGCGGGGAAACGCCCGCCGGCAGTCGAAGACGGCGCGGAGCGCCACAGCGTGCAGCGCCGGCCCCGACAGCCCTCCACCCACGCCGCCGAGGACGGGCCGGCGCCTGGCGGCGTCGATCGCGAGCCCGAGCAAGGTGTTCACGAGAGTGAGGGCCTCCGCTCCTGCGTCGAGGGCGGCACCGGCCACCTCGACGAGGTCGGCGGTGTTGGGGGACAGCTTGGCCCAGACGGGGAGCCCGGCCTCCCTCGCAGCCGCCACGGCTTCTGCCGTGGCGGTGGTCGAGTGAGCGAACATGCGGCTGCGGTCTTCGAGGTTGGGGCAGCTGACGTTGGCCTCCACGGCGACGACCGTCCGCTCGGCGGGCCGACCTCCGAGCAAGGCCCCGAGCGATGTCGCCGCCTCGGCGAACTCGCCCACTGTCGAGCCCCAGATGCTCACGACGACGCGGGCGCCCGCAGCTGCTAGCGCTGGCAGCTCGTCTCGCACCCAGGCGCCGACTCCGGGCCCCTGCAGCCCCACGCTGTTCAGCATTCCGCCAGGAACCGGGCAGAGGCGAGGGCTCGGGTTTCCCGGCCAGGGTCTGGCGGAGAGCGACTTGACGACGACGGCGCCGAGCGTGGCGAGGTCGACGTAGCGGCCGAGCTCGGCTCCATGTCCTGCCGTCCCGGCGGCAGTCATGACGGGGTTGGGCAGCGTGAGGGTCCCCACTCTCGTCGAGAGATCGGGCTGAGCTGAGAGCTCCGTGCCACTTGAGGTGCCACTCGAGAGGTCGGGACGGGACCGGGGCGGGCGGCGGCGCCTCACCTCTCGTGGAACTCCTGGAGCGCCCGCACCTCGAGCGTGAGGCGGCCCCAGTCGGCGACCCCGGCTGCGGCCGCTCGAGCAGCCGCCACGGTCGTAAGGCATGACACCCGGCTCGCCGAGGCCGCTTGCCGGATATGGGCCCCGTCTGCCCGAGGGCCTCGACCCCTCGGCGTGTTGACGACGAGGCGCACCTTGCCACCCGAGATGAGCTCGACGGCGTCGACCTCACCCGCCTCGCGGGGCTCGAACATCTTGGCCACGACGGTGTCAACCTGGATGCCGTTGGCCTCGAGCACGGCGGCCGTGCCAGCCGTCGCCGCGATCGAGAGGCCGAGAGCCACGAAGGCCCGGGCGACCTCGACACCGGCCTGCTTGTCGCGGTCGGCGAGAGACAAGAAGACGGTTCCCTCCGTCGGCAGCCGGTTGCCGGCGGCGATCTGGCTCTTCGCGAAGGCGAGGCCGAAGGTCCGATCGATGCCCATCACCTCGCCCGTGGAGCGCATCTCCGGGCCGAGGAGCGAGTCCACCCCCGGGAAGCGGTCGAAGGGCAGGACAGCCTCCTTCACCGCCACATGCCCCGGGTCGAGATGGCGCCCCTCGAGCTCGAGCAGCCCCTCCTCCCTCAGCTCGGAGAGAGTGGCCCCGACGAGGAGTCGGGCCGCCACCTTCCCGAGGGGCACGCCCGTCGCCTTCGCCACGAAAGGGAGCGTGCGGGAAGCCCTCGGGTTCGCCTCGATGACGAACACCTGCCCCTGCTTGACGGCGTACTGGACGTTGATGGGGCCCCTTACGTCGAGGGCGTCCGCGATGGCACGCGTGTGCTCCTCGATCAGGGCGACGGTCTCGCTGCGAAGCGTCGGGGGAGGGATGACGCAGGCCGAGTCGCCCGAGTGGACGCCCGCCTCCTCGACGTGCTCCATCACCGCTCCGATGAGGACCTCGCCCGTGCGGTCGCGAACGGCGTCCACGTCGACCTCGATGGCGTCTTCGAGGAAGCGGTCGATGAGGATCGGCCGCTCGGACGCGAGCGCTCCCTCGGCCCCGAGAGAGAGCGACTCGAAGGCGAGCTTCAGCCCCTCGTCGTCGTAGACGATCTCCATCGCCCGGCCGCCGAGGACGTAGCTCGGCCTCACGAGGGCGGGGTAGCCGATCCTCTCCACGACCGCCAGCGCCTCTGCGAGCGAGCGAGCCGTGCCTCCGGCAGGTTGGGGGATCTCGAGCCGGCCGCAGAGAGCAGACCAGCGCTCGCGGTCCTCCGCCGTGTCGATCGAGCTCGGGGAGGTCCCGAGGACGAGGTGCTCGGGCAGCCGGTCGGCGAGCTTGAGCGGCGTCTGCCCCCCGAGCGCCACTATCACCCCGAGAACTCCCCCTCCGCCGGCCGCCTCCTCTGCGGCGACGACGTCGAGCACCGACTCCTCGACGATCGGCTCGAAGTAGAGGCGGTCGGAGGTGTCGTAGTCCGTCGAGACGGTCTCCGGGTTGCAGTTGACCATGACGGTCTCGTAACCGGCGTCCCGCAGGGCGATCGAGGCGTGCACGCAGCAGTAGTCGAACTCGATCCCCTGCCCGATCCGGTTCGGGCCCGAGCCGAGGATGACTACCCGCGGCCGCCGTCCCGGACGGACCTCGTCCTCGTCCTCGTAGGTCTCGTAGTAGTAGGGCGTCTCCGCCGCAAACTCGGCCCCGCAGGTGTCGACGGTCTTGAAGGTGGGGCGGACCCCGGCCTCGAGACGGCTCCTCCGAGCCTCGGCTTCGGTCGAGCCCAAGAGATAGGCGACCTGGG
>JASHRK010000188.1 GCA_030037405.1 Acidimicrobiales bacterium
CCCAGCGCGTGCCCGGCACTCGGCGGCGACGCCGGGCCCGCAGAGCTCCGAGAGGCCGTAGAAGTTGACCGCCGCCAGCCCGAGCGCCTTCTCGATCTCTCCCCGCATCTGCTCTGTCCACGGCTCGCCGCCGAAGAGGCCGAGCTCGAGGGAGAGCTCCGCCGTCTCCACGCCGGATGCGGCGAGGGCCTCGCCGATGGCGAGGGCATAGGAGGGGGTCGAGACGAGCACCTGCGCCCCGAGGTCCCGTAGGAGCATGACCTGTCGCGTGGTGAAACCGCCCGAGACGGGGACGACCGTGGCACCGATCCGCTCGGCCCCCTGATGGAAGCCGAGGCCCCCGGTGAACAGCCCGTAGCCGTTGGCGTTGTGCACCACCATGCCCGCCCTCACTCCGGCCATGGTCATGCAGCGGGCCATCAGCTCGCTCCAGTTGTCGAGGTCCGCCCGCGTCGAGCCGACGACCGTCGGCTTGCCATGCGTGCCGCTCGAGGCGTGGACGCGGGCGAGCTCGCTCTCGTCCACGGCAAGGAGCCCGAAGGGGTAGTGGGCGCGCAGGTCCGCCTTCGTCGTGAAGTCGAGCGTCTCGATGTCCCCGAGAGAGGCGATGTCGGCGGGAGCCTTGACACCGGCATCGACGAGGCGCGCCGAGAGCGGCGAGCGGCTGGGGAGGAGGCGAGCGACCGTCTCCCTGAGGCGCGCCAGCTGAAGCGCCTCGAGCTCCGCGCGGGGCAGCGTCTCGACGCCGTCCCAGAAGGCGGGCTCAGCCGGCGGTCTTGCGGGCACGCCAGTGCACCTCGAGGTTGCGGACGAGGGCCGTGCTTGCATGGCAGTACGCCTGGTCACGGGCGAACTGAGCCATGTACTGGCGGAACTGCTCGATCGGCTCCTCCCCGATGCGGATCGCCCGCCGGTTGGCCGCCGCGTTCACGAGGCCCGAGGAGGTAAGGGCGTCGATCCGCTCGTCGAGGGCCCTCTCCATCTCCTCGGGCGCCACGACCTCGTCGCACAGCAGGGAGGCGTCCTCCTCTCCGGCGGTCCACTCGCGCCCCGAGAGGATCGCCTGGCGGGCCGCCCTGTCGCCGACGAAACGGGGAAGGCGAAGGTTCGAGGCACCCGGGATGATGCCCTCCTTCCGGGCCGGCAGGAAGAGGCGGGCGCCCCGCGTGGCGATGACGTGGTCGACGACGTGGAGGAGCTGGCAGGCGCCCCCGACGGCGAGGCTCTCGACGGCCGCGATGAAGAGCTGCTCACGGGTCGGCGCGATCTCCGCCTCGCCGGCGGGCCACTCGGCAGCCCTCGCATCCGTGAACAGGCCGCGGTAGATCTTGTTCACGTAGCCGAGGTCGCGCACGATGTAGAAGAGAAAGTCGAGGCGGCCCTCGTAGAGGTGGGTGAGGTTGAGGCCGGAACCGAAGACGCGGCCGTTGGCGTAGCCGGCGTGCTCGACGACGCCTCCCCGGATCACGCCCACGTCGACGGAGTCGTCCATGAGGACGAGGTCGACGGCGCACTCGGTCGGCCCGAGCGTGGCCGAGTCCTCGGCGTTCAGGTAGGAAGGGTTGCACAGCTCGACGACCCCGGCGCGGCCCCGCCGCGTGACCCGGGCGGGACCGAGGTCGACGCTTCCCCGCCGTTCCAGCTCGGGAAGGCGTTCGAGGGACTCGGGCAAGGGGCGGAGCATCGCTTCGAGGAGGTGGCGGCCCGCCCTGGGCAGGGCGAGGAAGTGGGCGATGAGGATGCCCTGGGCGATCTCTGCTCCTTGCTTGTCCGGGAGCTTGCGCAGGCGCTCGGAGGCGAGCTCGCTCGGGGAGGGGACGAGGAAAGGGACCCGGGAGGCCGCCTTGTCCACGAGCTCCTCGACCCGCAGCGGCTTGGCGTAACCCTCCGTGAGCGCCTCGTAGAGCGAGGCAGCGTGGACGGCGAGGAAGCGCTCGCGGGCCGCGTTCGCCCTCTCGCCGATCGCCTCCCGTGCCTCGTTCTCCTCCGGGTTCGAGCGGGATCTCGAGGGCAGGCGGGCGAGGAGGGCGGCCGCGGAGGCGAGGAAGTCGCTCGTGGCCCGGGAAGCGACCTCGAGTCCCCCCTCCGTGCTCGGTTCGGAGGCCGTCCAGGCCTGCAAGCCCTCGACGATGAGCACGGAGCCGGCGGAGCCGCTCGTCTCAGTCGTAGAGGATCACGCCGCGGATGTTCTTGCCGTCACGCATGTCCTGGTAGCCCTGGTTGACGTCCTCGAGGCTGTAGGACCGCGTGACGAGCTCGTCCAGCTTGAGCTGGCCCTCCTTGTAGAGGGCGAGAAGCTTCGGGATGTCGGCCCGTGGGTTCGCCGAGCCGAAGATGGCGCCGTGGAGCTGTTTCTGGAAGAGGGTCATGAGATGGAGGTTCAGCTTCACGTCCATCTGCTGCATGGGCGCGACGGCGGTGACGACGGCGCGGCCCTGCTTGGAGATGAGGTCCATGAGGGGGGCGACGAGGTGTCCCTCGGCGACCCCGACCGTGAGGATGGCCTTGTCGGCCATCTCGCCCATCGTGAGCTCCTCCACGAGAGCCTTCGCCGACTCCATGTCGGGCGAGGTGTGGGTGGCGCCGAATATCTTCGCCTGCTCGAGCTTGAAGGGCACGGGGTCGACGGCGACGATGCGTCTTGCCCCGGCAAGGCTTGCCCCCTGCACGGCGTTGATCCCGACGCCGCCGATGCCGACGACGACGACGGTCTCGCCCGCCTCGACCTGAGCGGCGTAGACGGCCGATCCCCAGCCGGTCGTGACCCCGCAGCCTACGAGGGCAGCCTTGTCGAGGGGGATCGAGTCGTCGATCTTCACCACCGAGGCCTCGTGCACGACGGTGTAGGGCGAGAAGGTGCCGAGGAGGCACATCGTGCCGAGCCCCCGTCCCTTCGAGGAGAAACGATGGATGCCGTCCGCGATCGGCACTCCGGCCAGTAGATGGGCGCCGAGGTCGCAGAGGTTCTGGTGCCCCGTCGAGCACCACCGGCACCTCCCGCAGGACGGGATGAAGCTGAGCACTACGTGGTCGCCGGCCGCGACGCTCGTCACCCCGGGGCCGACCGCCTCGACGACGCCCGCGCCCTCGTGGCCGCCGACGACGGGCAGGGTGACCGGGATGTCACCCGTGACGAGGTGCTCGTCGGAGTGGCAGAGCCCTGACGCCGCCAGCTTGACCTTGACCTCGCCGGCCACCGGCTCCGCGAGATCCACCTCTTCCAGGCTCCATGGGTCACCGAGGTCCCAGAGCACAGCCGCTTGCGTCTTCACGGCCCCCTCCTCGTTCGAATACGGCTACCGGCGAGCGGGGAGAGCACGAACGGGCCGCAGGAACGCTCGGCTCGTGACCGCCCGTAGTCGCAACCTAGCACCGGTAGAGATCGAGAAGCTCGTCCACC
>JASHRK010000189.1 GCA_030037405.1 Acidimicrobiales bacterium
CGTCCTCGAGGTCGAAGGCGAGGCCGCCGTAGCCGTGGCGGGAGAGGGCGAGGCAGGCGTTCGGCCCGACGAGGACCTCACCCTGCACGGTCTTGGTGAGATGGATGCCGAGAAACGGGTACCTCGGGTCCGGAACCGGGTACACGAGCCCTTGCACGAGGTGACGTGCCGAGGGCACGAGGCGGTAGTACGAGCCACGAAACGGCACGATCCGCGGCTCCGGATCGCCCCCCGAGCGCACCGCCAACCTGTCCGACTGCATCCCGGCGCAGACGATCGCGAAGTCGCAGGCGATGTCGCCTTCGCTCTCTCCCTGCAAGCTCAGGCGAACCTCGCCTCTCTTGGCGACGGCCGAGGCGACCTCCGTCGCGACGAGGAGCTTGCCCCCCTCGGCTACTTCTGCCGCCAGGCTGGTGGTCACCGCCGAGAAGTCGACGACCGCCGTAGTGGGGGAGTAGAGGGCTCGTAGCCCTGCGACGTGCGGCTCGATCTCGGCAAGCTCGGAGGGGCCGACGAGCCTGAGCCCGGGGACGCCGTTTGCCGTGCCCCGCTCGAGCAAGGCATCGAGGCGCCCGAGCTCCCGCTCCTCGACGGCGACGACGACCTTGCCGCAGGTGTCGACGGGGATGGAGCGCTCCTCGCAGTAGCTCTTCATGAGCCGAGCGCCCTCGAGGCAGAGAGCGGCCTTGAGCGAGCCCGGCTCGTAGTAGAGGCCGGAGTGGATCACCCCGCTGTTGTGGCTGCTTTGGTGCATGCCGGGGGAGGGCTCCCTCTCGATCACGACGACCTCTCCCGCCCGTCCGTCCGAGAGCAGCTGCCTTGCCACCGCCAGGCCGACGATTCCGGCGCCGACGACTGCTACCCGTTTCACGGCCGGCTCCTTCGGGTCGTTGTCGTGTCTCGCGACGACCCTACACTCGCCGCCATGAGCTACCACCCGGCTGCCACCGAGGTGCACGTGCCCTTCTCGATCCCGACGGGCACGGCGGATCGTGCGCCGTCGGTCGAGCTGATCGGCGACCTCTACGCGACGACCCGCGACGGGGTCCTTCTCGGTGCCGACGTCTACTTACCAGGCGGCCTCGCTCCGGCCCCGGCCGTCCTCGTCCGGCAGCCGTACGGCAGGCGCACGCCCGACATGGGCTTCGCCGAGGTCGGGAGGTTCTTTGCCAGCAAGGGGTACGCCTGCGTGGTGCAAGACGTCCGCGGGAAGTTCTCCTCGGGGGGCGAGTTCGACCCGGGGGCGAACGAGGTGGAGGACGGCTACGACACCGTGGAATGGGTCGTGGCGCAGCCTTGGTGCGACGGGCGCGTGGGTTGCTGGGGGGAGTCCTATTACGGCCTTACGAGCTACGCGGCGGCGATGAGCGGCCATCCGGCCATCGCCTGTATCGCTCCCGGCGACATCGGGACCGACAGGAGGGCGTGCTGGCTGCGGCAGGGTGCGTTTCTTCTCAACACGGCCGGGTACTGGGCGATGGCGATGGACTCCAAGGAGTACGCCGAGACGGCGGGGGTGGACGCCTACCGGCTGCCGCTTGTCGAGATGCCGCAAAGCGTCGGGCTCGAGGGCGCCTTCTTTCGCACCCTCGTCGAGCACTTCGACGACGTCGAGTGGTGGAAGCGTCACGGCCTCGCCGGGCGCCTCGGCGAGGTGCGGGTGCCCGTGCTCTCCTGGACGGGCTGGTACGACAACTACCTGGGTCCGCAGCTCTCGGACTACGCCGAGCTCCTGGCGCGGCATCCCAGACCGGAGACAGTCCATCTCCTCGCCGGTCCCTGGGACCACGACGGGTCGGCCGACTACACCGACCACGCCGTCTGCCAGCCCCTCCCGCCGACGGCGCAGCACCGCTGGGACACCTACCAGATGTTCTTCGACCACTACCTCATGGGGCTGGACAACGGCTTCGGAGAGGGCGGCACCGTGGAGCTGTTCACGCTCGGGGCGAACCAGTGGGTCTTCGAACCGGCCTGGCCGCCGCCCGACGCTCGCCCGGCTGCCTGCTACCTGCGCGGGGACGGAGCCCTCTCCTTCGAGGCGCCAGGTGCCGAAGAGCCGCCTGACCACTTTTCCTACGACCCGGCCGATCCTCTGCCCGAGACGGTCGGGCGCGACTGCTGGGCGCTCTGCACCACCCTGTCGGACCGCCGCCGGCTGGACGGACGAAAGGATGTCCTCCGCTATCTGAGCGAGCCGCTCGCCGAGGACCTCACGCTCTGCGGGCCGCTATCTGCGTCGCTCTTCGCGGCAACGAGCGCCACCGACACCGACTTCACCGTCGCCCTCTGCGACGTCTTCGAGGACGGCACCGTGAACACGATCCAGGACGGCATCGTCCGCGCCCGGTACCGCTGCGGTCTCGACGATCCCTCGCCGGTCGAGCCGGGCAGCGTCTACGAGTATCGCATCGACCTCTTCGCGACGAGCTACCGCGTATCGCGCGGGCACCGGCTCCGAGTCGACGTCTCGTCGAGCAACTTCGACCGCTACGACCGCAACACGAACTCAGGGGAGCCCTTCGGCATCTCCGACAGGCTCGTCGTGGCAGAGCAGACGATCCACCATTCTCGAGGACGTGCCTCCCATTTGGTGCTGTCCGTGGTAACAGGTCGTTGACGGCGGGGCCGGGAAAGTCGCTGCCGGAGCCTTGACGAGGGGGGCAGGAGGCGGGCGCCGTGGGGAGACGCCTCCTCGTGCCCGTGGAGTCCTGCTCTGGCTCCTCGGCTTCGACCTGCGCGTCACCCTCCTCGCCCTGCCTCCTCTGCTTCCGACCGTCTCGCGCGCTCTCCGGCTCGACCAGACGATGATCGGAGCGATCACGAACCTCCCCGTGCTCCTCCTCGGGGTCGCCTCCGTGCTCGGCTCCGTCGTCATCGGTCGTCTCGGCACGAGGCGCGCCGTCATAGCAGGCCTTGTGGTGGAGGCGGTTGCCGGCGCCCTCCGTGGCGTCGGGTCCGATGTCGCCGTCCTCTTCGCATGTACGTTCGCCATGGGCATCGGCATCGCTGTCCTGCAACCTGCCCTGCCAACCCTCTGCCGCGAATGGCGACCGGAGGCCGTCGGCACCGCCACAGCCCTCTACGGCAACGGGCTCCTCGTCGGCGAGGCGCTTGCCGCCTCCGTCACCCTGCCGGTCTTGCTCAAGGTGACGGGGAGCTGGCCTGCGAGCCTTGCCCTCTGGTCGGCGCCCGTCGCCTTCGCCGTAGTCCTCGCCCTCGGCGTCGACGCCGGGATGCCCGGCTCGCAGAGAGGATCCTCTGCCGACCTGCCGGGGGCGGAGCCGGGAGCCGAGGGGGGCCCTTCTCGCCCGAGCATCCCGGCAAGGCCTCGCTGGCCGAACTGGAAGGACGGGCTGACCTGGAGGCTCGGACTCATCCAAGGAGGCGCCTCCACGGTCTACTTCGCGGCGAACGCCTTTCTTCCCGGCTATCTCCACGCCACGGGGCACGGCAACCTCGTCGGGGCCGCCCTCGCAGCGCTCAACATAAGCCAGCTGCCGGCATCGGCGCTCCTCCTCGTGTATGCCCACCGCCTCGTCGGGCGCCGCTGGCCGCTCGTGACGCTCGCCCTCGTCCTCATCGGCGCCTCGGCCGGGCTTCTCGTGGCCCCGGCTCCGGTCATGCTCGTCCTCGTCGGTGTCACAGGATTCACGACCGCCTCCATGCTCCTTCTCACTCTTGCGCTGCCGGCTGCTCTCTCCTCGCCCGCCGAGGTGGCGCCGCTCTCGGCGGGCATGTTCACGATCGGCTACTCGATGGCCTTCCTCCTGCCGCTCCTCGGTGGGCTGGCCTCGGACGCGACGTCCTCCATCCGCCTCACCCTCCTCCCGGCCCTTGCCGGTGCCGCCATAGCGACCCTGGCGGCCGCCCCCGGGTCTCTTGAGCGGGCGGGAGAGCTCAAGTATCTTCGCCGCTATCAGGCGTCCAAAGACACGAGGCAGCTGTGAAGACTGGCCGGATGGCCACCGTCTCACGCGTGGCTGCGGGCCGATCCTGGCTGCGTCCCTGGTGGCGGTGCTCCTTCCTGCCGGCTCGCTTCTCCCGGGCGGCTCGCTTCTCCCGGGCGCCGGCGCCTCTCGAGCCGGGAGCCTTCGCCTCTCGCCCTCGTCGCTCATCGACGGCGGCTTTCTCACCTTCACCTACACCGCCCCCGCCGGCAAGGTGAGCTCCACGAACTGGATAGGCGTCTCCTCCGCCGCCAAGCCCTCGCCCTACGACTACGTCGTCTACGAGTACGCCGGAGGGCGGCACGGCCGCCTCCTTCTCAGCACGTCGTCGCTCGGGGCGGGCAAGTGGGTCGGTTACTACGCCTACAAGAACGGCTACAAGGAGCTGACCCGACCCGTTCCCTTCACAGTGCGAGCGGCGCCGAAGGCGCCCACCTATGCGACGCCGCGCTACGCCGGCGAGGTCGGCGCGTCAGGCAAGGGACGCCTCTCCGAGCCCGAGGGGGTTGCCCTCTCGCCCTCGGGAACGGTGTGGGTGGCGGACACAGGCGCCAACCGCGTCGTCGAGCTCAGCGCCCGGGGGAAGCTGCTCGAGTCCTTCGGCAGGCTCGGCGACGGCCTCGGCACCCTCGACCAGCCTGAGGCGATCGCCCTCTCGGGCGCGGGCGACGTCTTCGTCGCCGACACGGGCGCGGGGCGCGTCGAAGAGTTCTCCCCCGATGGCAGGTGGCTGCGCAACATCGGCCGGCCGGGATCGGGAAAGGCAGAGTTCGAGGAGCCGGAGGGGATCGCCGTCGGCCCCCACGGCACTCTCTACGTCGCCGACAACCAGAACAACCGTGTGGAGGAGTTCTCTGCCGCAACCGGCCGCTACCGCGGCGAGATAACGAGCGAGATGGCCGCCCCCCAGGACATCTCCGTCGACTCCCGCGGCGACCTGTGGGTCGCCGACAACGGGGAGGCCGACGTCACCGACGACTTCGTCGTCGAGTACTCCCCGCAGGGCGCCCCGCTCTTGAGCGTCGGTATCGAGGAGAGCGACCAGCTCGGAGGGATGTCCAATCCGGCAGCGGTGGCGACGTCGCCCTCCGGCGAGGTATTCGTCACGGAACCGGACTTCGACTACATCCAGGAGTTCTCGCCTTACGGCGTCTACATGGGGGCGTTCGGGGCGCAGGCGCACGGGCCGGGGGACGTGAGCTTCCCTCAGCAGCTCGTCGTCTCCTCCTCGGGTCGCGTCCTCGTCGCCGACAGCGGCGACAACCGCATCGCCGAGTTCCAGCTGAGGCACACATGAACGAGGCAGAGATGAGCAAGGCACGCATAAGCGAGGCAGACATGATCGGAGACGAGCGCCCGGATGGCGCGACACTGACGAGGCGCCAGGTTCTCCGGGGCGCCGGCGTGCTCGGCGGCCTGGCCGTGAGCGCTCTGGCGCTGCCGCCCAACCTGCGGAGGATGCTCGCCATGACGGGCGGGACGCCGGCGAAGGGCAGCTTGAAGGACATAGAGCACATCGTCATCCTGATGCAGGAGAACCGGAGCTTCGACGAGTACCTGGGCACCCTGCCGGGTGTCCGCGGCTTCCACGACACCTCGATCAAGCTTCCGAGCGGCGAGTCGGTCTTCAAGCAGCCGGCGCCCTGGCGCCCCGACGGCTACCTCACGCCCTGGGCCTACGACACGAAGACCACGGCCGCGCAGTCCGCCTACTCTCTCAGCCACACCTGGACCAGCCAGCACATGGCCTGGAACAACGGCGAGATGAACGGTTGGATACACGCCAAGGGTCAGCAGACCATGTCGTACTTCACGACCGAGGAGATACCGTTCCACACGACGCTCGCCGAGGCGTTCACCGTCTGCGACGGCTATCACTGCTCGGTTCTCGGCCCGACCAATCCCAACCGGCTCTACATGTGGACCGGCACGATAGACCCCGAAGGCAAGGCGGGTGGGCCCGTGTACAACGACGCCCCGGCCGCCGACGATCCCTACCTTCGCTGGACGACGTACGCCGAACGCCTCGAGGAGGCGGGCATCTCCTGGCAGGTGTACCAGGAGAACGACAACTACGACGACAACGCCCTCGCCTGGTTCGAGCAGTTCGCCAAGGCATCGCCGGGCTCTCCCCTCTACGAGCGCGGCATGACGAAACGTCCGGCCGGGTGGTTCGAGCACGACGCCGTGACGGGCCAGCTCCCCCAGGTGTCGTGGCTCGTCGCCCCCTCTGCCCAGACCGAGCACCCCAACTACACCCCTGCCGCCGGGGCCGTCTACATCGCATCGGCCCTCGACGCCATCGCCTCGAACGAGGACCTGTGGATGAAGACCGCCTTCATCCTCACCTACGACGAGAACGACGGCCATTTCGACCACGTGACTCCGCTGACCCCGCCGGAGGGCACGCCCGACGAGTTCATCTTCAAGGCACCCATCGGGCTCGGCTTCCGGGTGCCCACCATCGTGGTCTCGCCCTGGACGGTGGGGGGGTACGTCTGCTCTCAAACCTACGACCACACGTCGCTCATCCGGCTCCTCGAGAGGAGGTTCGGAGTGGAAGAGCCGAACATAAGCGGCTGGCGCCGCAAGACCGTCGGCGATCTGACCGAGGTCTTCGACTTCGAGAGCGCTTCGCCCTTCCCGGCTGGCCATGCTGCCCTCAGGGTCGAGAGCACGGTGGACAACCTCCTCGTCGTCGAGGAGCAGATCGCCCGCCTTCCAGCGCCGGTCGCACCTTTGAAGAACGAAGCCTTCCCCCCGGCCTACGCCGACGTGAGGAGCTTCAAGCAGCGAGCGTGACTTCGCCCTTTGCCCGGCTCAGCTCCGGCCCGAGCCGGCCGGGCGGATGAGAAGGCGGTCTTCGAGCCCGGCGCCGAGGAGCCGATCGCCTCGCCCGCCGTTGACGGAGAAGGCGAGCTGGCCGTCGCTGTCGAGGAGAAGGAGGGCTTCCCCGCGGGCGACGTCGGAGAAGGTCTCGCCGTAGATCGCCTCGACGTGGCGGGGGGCGAGCTCGAGCGAGCCCGTTCCGACCTCGACGTCAACAGCTGAACGAGGGCGGAGACCGAGCTGCTCGACGACGCTCGCGCCGGCACCGAGCTGGACGTTGCCGAAGCCGTCGATCTGGATGACCTCGACCTCGACGGCGCCGTCAGCGGAGCGCCGAACAGACGGGCGCTCGAGGCGAACGAGGGTGGCGGGATCGATGGCGGAGCCGACCTCGGGCAGGCGACTGCCGTTGAGGAGGTGGGCCGACACTGGGACGAACACGTCACGCCCGTCGAAGGTCCTCGAGCGCTTGGAGAGGAAGTACCGCTCGTCGTCGAGCACGACAGCCTCGCTGATGCCCCCGGACGCCTCGGCGGCGAAGACGAGAAGGCCGTTGTCCGGGCCGACGAAGAGGTGGCTCCCGTTGCCGGCACTGATGGCGACGGGCCGGCGAGCGCTTCCGACGCCCGGGTCGACGATGGCGACGTGGACTCCGGAGGGCAGGTAGGGCGAGAGGTGCTCGAGGCGGATGGCGCCTGCGCGGACGTTGCCGGCCGGCACGGTGTGGTCGAGGTCGATGACTCTCGCGTGCGGCGCCATCTCGAAGGCGACAGCGTGCAAGGTCCCGACGAGGCCCGCTTCGTAGCCGTAGTCGGTAAGAAACGTAAGGCAGGCGGGCGTGCCCCCTCCGTCCACTCCCGCCCTCACGCTCGCACCTGCTGCCATCGCCATTCCGCATCACTCCCGGTCGCAGCGTAGGGCTGTTACCCACTTGTTAGCCCCGGCGAGCTACAACGTTACGAGACGAAGACCGCACTGTTACGAGACGACGACGGCGCGTAGAGAGAGATGATCGAGGCGGAGGTGGCGGGATGAGACCGAGCGACGGCGGGAGACGGCGGACGGACTGGAGAAGGGGTGTGGCGGCCTTCGTTCTCTCGGTCGTCGTCCTGGTTGCTCTCGCGGCCTGCTGCGGGACGGCGTACGCCGTCACACGGCACGGGGGACGGCCTGCTC
>JASHRK010000190.1 GCA_030037405.1 Acidimicrobiales bacterium
GCTGCTCTTCGACCCCACCTCGACGGTGCGCCACGAGCGAGGTGCCACGAGCGGCGGCGTGCTCTCGAGACCCGTACGATTTCTCGCCGAGCGGAACCGCTTGCTCACGCTTCTGCGAAATGGCCCTGCAGGGCTCGCCCTCAGGGAGACATGGAAGAAACGCCGCGGTGGTGGAGACGACGGCGTTGCCGAGGCGATCCCTCGTTTCTTGCCGCGGGTGCTGGGCGAGCGCGCGCTCCTCAGCCGTTCCTGGGTGCTGAGCCCAAGCGAGGTGGCCGAGCGCTGGGCGGGGGTGGACGTTCCGCCCGAGCTTTGAGCGCTCTGCCGACCCGGCCGCTCACGGCGTCGCGATGCCGACGACGGCGACGCCGCGGGTCTCGTGCGCGGCGGACCCGGCGTAACGGGCGTCGCCCTTGTGGTACACGAGACCCGTGCTCGTGGCGATGTAGTAGCCACGACCGCTCGGAGCTGCTGCGATGCCGACGACGTCTTTCGCCTTGACCGAGCCGTAGTTGCGAGCAGAGCCGAAGGCGTAGACGGTCCCGGTGGAGCTGACGAGCCAGTAGCCGTTGCCGCTCGGCGCGGCGGCGATGCCTACGATCGGCGCCTTGTGCCGGGTCTTCGAACCGAGGCTCGGAGCGCCGAAGGCGTAGACGTGCCCGCTCGAGGTCGCGATCCAGTACCCACCTGTGGCGTCGTCGCTGGCGATGGCGACGGGTGTGCCCCGCGCCCTGTAGCCACCCTTCGACCCGTGGAACCTGGCGTTTCCGAAGGCGTAGACGGAGCCGTCACCGGCGAGGAGGTAGTAGCCCTTGCCGCTAGCCGTGGCGGCGATGCCGACGATGGGCGCACCGGGGGCGTCGTCGGGCGCGCCACCCTGCCAGTGCATCGTGCGCAGGTCTCCGTAGGATTCGGCGTCGCCGAAGGCGTAGACGGAGCCGTCGGTCAAGGCGATCCAGTAGCCCCCTCCGTCCGGAGTGGCGGCGACTCCGGCTACCTGGCCGGGGATGATGCGGTCGGCGAGGTTGCCGCAGTAGGGGGTGCCGAAGGCGTAGAGGCCGCCCCCCACCGTGGCGACGCGGTATCCGGCAGGAATTTTCGGCGCCCTGCACGACCGGGTCAGGTAGCTGGACGGGTCGGGCACGCCGGTCCGTTGCGCGTTGGCCCTGAACATCGGCCAGGGCTCGGCCGTCGGAGGGGCGGGCACGTTGAAAGCCCGGACGACGTCGTAGGTCGGGTTGACGACGCCCACCCCGCAGTTGCTGAAGAGCATGTAGCCGGTCTTGGATCCGGGGATTGGCGCGACTACAGGGGTTCCGTCCGTCGAGCAGTGATCGTCGATCGGTGTCGACCCAGTGCCGTCGACGGGATCGCCGTTGGCGGCGTCGAGGGCGTAGAGGCCGTTGTCGTTCCCGACGAGGACGTCGTAGGTGTCGGACCCCGTGATGCTCGCCACGGCCGGGGAGGCGAGCTGCTCGACGTCGGCCACGTGGTCCCGCCAGATGAGCTTGCCCGTCTCGCTCCACGCAGAGACGATCGCCGGCCCCGAAAGGCAGCTCGCGCACGAGGTCTCGACGACTTTGTCAGACCCGCCCGCTGCGAGGGGCGTGATGGCGGGCGACCCGAAGGTGGGTCCTCCGGTGTTGACCGGCCACCCGGGCAAGAGCGCGCCAGTGCGGGCGTTGTAGGCGAAGACTTCGTCCTCAGCCGGAAGAGTCGGCCGGCTCGCTCCGTAGAACCAGGAGGTTCCGACGACGACGACGGGAGTGCTGCCGAAGTTGCCGACGGCAGGGCTCGACCAGACGGTCTCGGCTAGGCAGTGCTGCCAGATCAGCGTTGGTTTGCTGTCGACGTACCGGTAGTCCGATATCCAGCCGCTGTAGCACCTCGTCTTGCCCCCTCCCGTCCATCCGGTCGAGTCGCCCCCCTCGATGATGTCGTCGACGCCCGTGTGGGTCGTGTCGGCGAGGGCGGGGGAGGACCAGATCGTGTCGGCCCGGTTGATGGGAAACCCAGGCAAGAGCTTGCCGTTCGGCCCGAGAGCGTAGACGTAGTGGTCGTAGGAACCGAAGACGATGTCCTGCTCGCCATTGCCGATGTTGCCGATCGCAGGGGTGGCGAAGACCGAGTTCGTCCAGTCGTCGGCGGACCCGCCCCACTCGTTGAAGGTCCGCCTCGTGAGGAACCGGAACCGGACCCTGCCGTTCGAGTTCCAGGCCATCACGCCGCCGTTCTGGTCCTTCACGTACAGGCTCCCGAGACCGACGACGATGCTCGGCGGCTTCGCCGGCCCGTCGAGGTAGGCGATGGCCGGGCTCGAGTCGATGGCCGTCCGCGTGCCGCCGACGAGCGTGGCCGCCTCAGGCCAACCGGGCATCTCCCTGCCTGTCCTGGCGTTCACGACGTAGACCATCCCGGTGAGCGAGGCGTCGACGACGACCTTCACCCCGTCGATGGTCCCGACGACGGGGGAGGTGAAGCCCTGGCCGCCGATATGGCAGCCAAGTGTCCATACAGGTGCCCCTAGAGCAGCCGCTTTATAGGTCGGGCAAGCGGAGGAGCTGGCGTGGCTCGCCGCAGCAGCGCCGGCGTGGCGAGCACCCGACGCCGGAGTCCCAATTGCTGCTATGCCCACGGCCACGCATGCGGCCGACATGACAGGGACGATGGAAGAGCGCAGGCGTCTCCGCCGACCACGCGAACCCTGGAGGCGCATTCGGACACCCTAAGGGCTCCGTGTAGCAAGGTCGTGGCACCTCGGGACCGCTCTAGCCCGCCTGTAGCATCACGAGGTGGCAAGGCTCGCGTTCGTGATCCCGCGCTACGGAGACGAGATCCTCGGCGGCGCCGAGGCGCAAGCGCGCGAGCAGGCGCGAGGGCTTGCTTCTCGTGGCCATGAGATCGAGGTCCTCACGACCTGCGCAGTGGACCACAACACCTGGGCGAACGATCTTCCTCCCGGCCCCGATCTCGACGGGGAGGTCAAGGTCAGGCGCTTCAGCACGGTCTCGAGCCGGGACGAGGTGGGACGGTCGCGGATCGAGAGGCGCATCTTCTCTCGCGAGGCGCTCGAGGACGGGGAGGAGCTTGCCTGGATCAACAGCCGTTTTGCCGTGCCCGACCTCTACCTCTACCTGGCGGGCAGCGCCACGAGCTACGACGCCATCATCTACTCCCCGTACCTCTTCTGGACGACCCTCTACTGCATCGAGCTCGCCCCGGAGCGGAGCATCCTCGTGCCGTGCCTCCACGACGAGCCGTACGCCTACCTCCGTTCCGTGCGGGCCGCGCTCGCCGGCTCGGCTGCCGTCTGGTTCCTGTCCGAGCCTGAGCACCAGCTTGGACATCGCCTGGCATCGCTGCCGCCTCATCGTGTCATCGGCTCGGCCGTGAGAGTCCCTGAGGGCTACGACCCGACCGGGTTCGCCGAGCGGCACGGGCTCGAGCGGTCCTTCGTGCTCTACGCGGGGCGGAGAGAGCTCGGGAAGGGCTGGCCGCAGGCGCTACGCGGCTACGGAGCGGCGCTCGTCCGTCACGCTCTCGAGCTCGACCTCGTGACGATAGGGGTAGGCGAGCCCGAGATCCCGCCGGCGCTCGACAGGCGCGTCATCGACCTCGGGCAGATCGAGACGGCTGAGGTCGGGAGCGCTTTTGCCGCCGCCAGGGCGTGCATCCAGCCGAGCCCGAACGAGAGCTTCTCCCGCATGATCATGGAGTCATGGCTCGCCGGGACGGCGGTCATCGCCAACTCGGCGAGCGAGGTCGTGTCCTGGCACTGCGAACGTTCCGGCGGTGGGCTGCTCTACGCAGACGAGATCGAGATGGGCCAGTGCCTCCGGCTCTTCAGCGAAGAGCCGAAGCTCGCGGACGAGCTCGCGGCCCGGGGGCGGGAGTACGTCCTCTCGAACTACACCTGGCCGAGAGTCCTCGACGCCATGGAGGCCGAGCTGGCGAGGTTCGTGTG
This sequence comes from Acidimicrobiales bacterium, assembly GCA_030037405.1. Lineage (GTDB taxonomy): Bacteria > Actinomycetota > Acidimicrobiia > Acidimicrobiales > Bog-793 > JOPF099. The sequence continues at coordinate 3,965 of JASHRK010000190.1, forward strand.
AGGACGGTCTTTATCGGCACCCTCCCACCCCCCGTCACGGCGCGGGCAAGTGGCCTGCTCGCCGCGGTCGTGGAGGCGAGTGAGGGCGGTGCCGCGGTAGAGGTCGTGTCGCCGTCCCCCTACTCCGTTGCGCACCGGCGCCTCACGCTTCCGGCACCCGCCTTCCTCGTCGAGATGGCGGCAGCCGTCCGGGGGGCCGATCGCCTCGTCCTCCAGATCGAGCCGGGGTTCCCGTTGCGCCCGGGCTTGGGGCGTGCCCGCAGGGCGGCCACGCTCGCCGGGATGGCCTTGCTTCTGCGCTCGTCGCGAGCCGAGGTCGTCGTACGTCTCGACTCGATCGCCGACCTCGACGAGGGATTGTCGAAGTTCCGGGCGCGTGCTTTCTGGCGGGCCGCCTCCGAGATCCAGGTGGCAGACGAGGAGACGCGGCAACGGCTGGCGGCGACAGTCGGTGCAAGCGTGTCGAAGATCTCCATCAGGACGCCGGCGGGCGGAGCGCCCCTCGTCGGCGCGGAGGTGTTGGACGTAGCGGAGGTCGAGGGCTGGCCCGGAGATGCAGTCGCCGTGCACGCGGATACGGCCGGGGAGCTGGTGAGAGGAAGAGCTGTTCTCGAGCGGCGCCGCCTCGCCGCCGCCGGGGGTGCACCGCTGTCCTCCCTCCCTCTCTCGGCCTGGTTGCCGGCGCCTGGGGCGGGGGTACCCCACTGGGCGTCCCCGGCTACGGCTCCGGCACCTGCCTCCTCGCCGGCTCGCCGCGCCGCGGGCGCTCTCCTGCGGGCGTGCGAGCGCCACGAGGCGACGAGGCCGCTCGCCCAGGCGGTACGCCTCGCCCGCCAGGCCCGCCTCGACCGGCGCGACCAGCGGTGAGGCACGAGAGCGCGACGCTGCCGGTCTTTTTGTGGACGTGGCTACGCGCCGGCGCGTACTGACGTCCACAGTTTGCAGTCGCGGCCAGCCGACGTCCCCCAGGGTTCAGAATCCGAGCTCGTCGAGCAACGCGACGGCGGCGTCGGTGAAGGTGACCGAACGGGCGTGCTCGCGCCCGGCTCCCGCCACCGACTGGCGCAGGGCGCCGTCGGTGAGGAGGCGCTCAAGCTCTGAGGCGAGCTCGCCCGGCGTGCAGTCGCTCGAGACCTTGGCGACAGTTCCAGCCGGCAGGTCGCCCAGCCAGCCGACGTCCGAGACGATGGTGGCGAGCCCGGACGACAGGCACTCGGCCGTCGCGGCCGAGGCCTCTCCGAAGAAACCCTCCCGTAGCTGAACAGCCACGACTGCTTCGCCGAGGAAGCGGAGATATTCGCTCCTCTCCAGCTCACCCGTGACGGCGACCCGATCTGCCACGCCGAGGAGGGCCGCTCGAGCTCGGAGCTCGCCGGCGAGGGCGTCGCTGACCGGTCCGACGAAGGCAAGCCGCACCGCCAGGCGTCGTCTCGTTACAAGGTCGGCGACCGCCTCCAAGGTGCTGAAGGGACGCTTGGTGGGATCGACGATGCCAAAGCAGGCGACGAGCGGGTCACGGGCGCCGGCGGCGAGCCTTGCCTCCTCCTCGGCCCGTGCCCGCGCAACTGCGGCATTCTCGGTAGGGCTGAGCTGATCGAGGGCGAAGGGAAGAACGCCGAGCCGCCCGCGCAGCTCAGTGCCGACCTGCGACTCGGCGAGGCGCAGTGCCGCCTCCGACGAGACGAGCACTCGCTCGGAGTGATCGAGGACGTCGCGGAGGTAGGGGTAGTCGGGCTTTGACAGCCCTCCGCCCGGCACCGTTGCCGGCACGCCACTCGGCAGAGCCCCGGGCACGTGGGACGACAGCCGCACGAGACCGCTCAGGAGCACCTCGTGGCAGACGACGGTTCCGGGTCGGCGCCACAGGGAGGCGAGAGCCGTTGCGTGCCACTCCGAGTTGCCGAGGACGTAGACGACGCGGTCGTAGCCGCCGATAGCGCCGTCGACGGTGCGGAAGCCGCGGGCGTCCCTCAAGTCCTCGCTCGCAAGGGGGGGAGCGAGGGCTCCGAGCCGGTCGCGCCCGTCGGCGAAGCAGTCGACGCGAAAGGGCCCGACAATGCCCACCGGCAGCGGGCGGCGGGCGCCAACGGCCCGGAGAGCCGTGACGAGAGAGGCGCTGTAGTCGGCGACGCCGCTTCGTGTGGGGGGGAACGGCGAGACGAAAGCCAGACGACCCCTCGCCTTGCAGGCTGGTCTTGGTCGGTGTTCGAAACGATCGAGCACCTCTGCGACACGCCTAGCCACCGTGTCCCATCCGAGCACCCTGCCGGCCGCGCCGGCGAGCACCGAGCCACGCACCTCCTCGTCTGTGAGGCAGCGCTCGAGCGTGCGACCGATGTCCGCGGCGTGCGTCGGATCGAAACGAGCGCGAGCATCGCCTACGAGCTCGTCGAGCGGCGGGCGGTCCGAGACGGCAGCCACGGCTCCGCAGGCGAGTGCTTCGGCGACGGGAAGCCCGTAGCCTTCGGCGAGAGAGGGGAAGGCGAGGAGCTCTGTCGCCTGGTAGAGCGCGAGCAGCGTCTCGTCGCTCACGGCTCCGGTGAAGACGACGGCTCCGAGGATCCCGGCCTGCCGGGCGACGTGGGCGTGGTGGTTGGCGACGGCAGGAGGGAGCCGGCCCACGATCACGAGCTGCAGCCGCTCGCGCAGGTAGGGAGGGAGCCTTGCGAAGCCTTCGAGCAGCCCATCGACGTTCTTCCTGCCGTCGCTGCCGGCGGGATAGAGGACGAAGGGACCGCCTATCTCCTGGAGCTCAGAGGCGACGAAGGCCAGTGCCTGCTGGCGGGAGTCCGGCGGCCCGAACTTGGACGAGACGCCGGTGCCGACCACGTGGCAACGTTTGCGCTCGACGCCTGCGAGCTCGACGGCGTCGGCGATGGCGGAGCTCGAGATGCCGAGGAGGGCGTCGGCGTGGCGCAGCACCTCCAGGCGGGCGTGGTAGCGGCGGCTCTGGGCCGGATGGGATAGGTAGACGTCGGGGAACCTGAGCGGGATGAGGTCGTAGACGACGGCGCAGTAGGCGAGCCCGAGCCGGTCGACGAACT
>JASHRK010000191.1 GCA_030037405.1 Acidimicrobiales bacterium
GGGAAGATGAGCCTCGTCGACTACGGGAGCCGGGCCGTCCCCAACCTCTTCTTGGAGGCACCCCTGCAGACGATCGACGCCAAGACGGGAGCGGGAGCCTGGAACGCCGCGCGCTTCAACGACGCCACCTACGACAAGCTCTCGAAGCAGTTCGTCGCCGCCGTCGACCTCTCGACCCAGCGCAAGCTCGCCAAGGAGATCGAGCTTCTCCTCTTGGACGAGACCCCGATCATCTACGGCTACTTCTACGACCTGCTGATTGCCACCCAGAAGAACTTCCACGGCCTGACGCCGGGGTCGGACGGGCTCTTCTACTGGGACTGCTACCTCACCTGAGCCGTCGCGAGGCCTGGGCCGGTGCCGGGGAGGCGCCGGCCCAGGCCGGGGGGCGCTGGCTCGCCTCCGGCGCCGGATTGCCGCCGTGCCTCTGTGCCCCCGGGAGCTTCAGCCGTGCGCCGTCGCGCCGTCGGCGGAGGCGGAGGCGCCCTGGACGTAGGCGGAGGTGCGGAGCGGCAACTCCCGCATCACCAAGAGGAGAGGCAGGGCGATCGCCGCCACAGGCGCTCCGAAGAGGAACACGAGGTGCAGTGAGCGGCCGAAGGCCTCGATGACGGGGATCCTCAGGTCGGCCGGCAGGCGCCTGACGGCGGCCGGGCTGTAAGAGACCCGCGTCGCCGAGACCCGGCTCCGCAAGGAAGGCGAGAGAAGGCGGGGCAGCCAGTAGCGCAGCCGGGCGTTCATGACGGTGCCGTAGACCGCAGCCCCGACGGCGCTTCCTATGTTGCGGAAGAACATGTACGAGGCCGTTGCCGTGCCCATCTCCCGCTGCGAGACGGCGTTCTGCAGGGCCACCACGATTATCGTCAGGATGCAACCGAGCCCGACTCCGAGCACCACCATGTAGCAGGCGACGACGAGAAGGTTCGAGCGCTCGTCCATCGTCGAGAGCAAGAGGACTCCGAGCGACATGAGCACGGCTCCCGTCACAGGGAAGTGCTTGTAGCGGCCGGTCTTGGCGACTCTCCGACCTACGTAGACGCTGCACACCATCAGGGCGAGCGATTCCGGCACGAGGAGAAGACCTGACACCGTGGGGTCGGCGCCCGTCACCATCTGAAGAAACAAAGGCAGGTAGGTGACCGTCCCGGTGAGTGCCATCATGGCGAGGAAGCCGGTCACGTTCACGATCAAGAACGTCGAGTTGCGCCAGAGCTTGAGCGGCAGCAACGGCTCGGCGGCGCGCTGCTCTCTCAGGACGAATAACCCGACGAGGGCGAGGACGCCGCAGCTGGTCCCGACGACCTCCGGCGAGCCCCAGGCGAAGGTCGAGCCTCCCCAGACGGAGACGAGCAAGAAACCCGTGACGGCCCCGCTGAGGAGGGCGGCTCCGGCGTAGTCGATGCGGTGCGGGACCCGGGTGAAGGGCAGGTTCAGCACTGCGCTCGTGACGACGAGGGCGACGATGCCAATCGGGATGTTTACGTAGAAGCACCACCGCCACGACAGGTGCTCCGTGAAAAGCCCGCCGATCGCCGGCCCGGCCACGGCCGCCACGGTGAAGACGGCGTTCATGTAGCCCTGGTATTTCGCCCTCACCCGCGGGGAGAGGAGGTCCCCGATGATCGCCATCACCTGGGGAAAGATCCCGCCGGCACCCAGCCCCTGCACGGCACGGAAGATGATCAGCTGCAACATCGTGTGGGCGAGTCCGGACATGATGGACCCTACGAGGAAGGTCACGATGGCGACCTGGAAGATGACCTTTCGCCCGTAGAGGTCTCCGAGCTTGCCGAAGAGGGGCGTCGTGGCCGTCGAGGCGAGGAGGTAGGCGGTGACGACCCACGAGAGCTCGTTTATCCCGCCGAGATCGCCGGAGATGGTGGGAAGAGCCGTCGCGACGATCGTCTGGTCTAGGGAAGCGATCATCAGCCCGAGCATGAGCCCGAAGTAGACGACCTGGATCTGACGGTGGGTGAGAGCTGGGCGGGCGACAGCCGGGTCCTCTCTCCCTGCGGTAGCCGTCATCTCCCCGAGTCACCCTTTCGAGCGTCGCCCCTGATCACGATACCGAGTCTCGTCCAGGCCGGCGATAGCCTCGCCCTCCTGGTGACAACCTACGAGGACCGCCATCGCGAATGGCTTCCCAACCCGAGGCGGGTGCGCGTCGTCTTCAACGGCGTCCCTGTGGCCGACAGCGCAGAGACGATGCTCCTTCGCCAACACGGTTTCCTGCCGGTCAACTACTTCCCGGAGCGCCATGTGCGGACGGACCTCCTCGCCGAGTGCGCCCACACGACCTTCTCTCCCTACAAGGGCACGGCGACCTACTTCGACGTGGCCGCCGGGGCGCGTGTGGCACCGGCGAGCGCCTGGACGTACCGCTCTCCACTGCCGGGCTCACCCGACACGAGGGGCTATATCTCCTTTCACTGGCACGCAATGGACGCCTGGCTGGAGGAGGACGAGGTCGTGTCCGTGCACGCCCGCGACCCCTACCTGCGAGCCGAGGCTCTCACGAGCTCGCGGCACGTCCTCGTCCGCCTCGGCGGGGCCGTCGTCGCAGAGACGCGGCGGCCCGTCCTCCTCCTCGAGACGGGTCTCGTCACCCGTTACTACGTCCCACCCGCCGACGTCCGCCTCGAGCTGTTCGAACCGAGCTCGAGCTACTCGATGTGCCCGTACAAGGGGATCGCCCGCTACCTCTCCTACACGGGCCCGCGCTCGATCGAGCCGCTCCCCGGATCCCTGCGGGCCGGCCCGCGCCGGAGGATCGACGATGCCGCCTGGTTCTACCCCGAGCCGTTGCGCGACGTCGTGAAGATCGCCAACCACATCTGTTTCTGGAACGAGCGGGAGGACACCTCGATCGAGGTCGAAGGCGAGCCGGTTCCGCACCTTCCGATAAGACAGGGCGCCCCGGGAGGGGAGTTGCTCTACCCCTCGCGGCGTTTCTTCGTCGTGGGGCCGCCCGACGCCATGGCCGCGGCGCGCCCGGGAACGCTGCAGCACGACTTCGCCCGCCCGAACGGCCGGGCGGAGGGACCGCCGGACGAGCTCATCGACATGGACGTGGAGCGGGCCGGCGGTCGCCGGCCAAGCTTCGTGCCGGCCGGGCCGGGCGGGGCGGTCGGGGCGGCCGCGGTGGTCGGGGTGGCCGGGGCGGTAGGGGCGGAGTCAGCCGGCGAGGGGGAGTCCCTCTTCTTCACCTTCGGGAAGAGCCCGCCCGCCCGGCATGCGCCGGCGCCGCCGTCGTCGTCGGAGGAGGGTGCCGCCGCACGAGAGATCGACCTCGTAGCGGCCGATCGGTCCGAGATCGACCTGGTGCCCGGCTGCGTCTGCGAGCGGTCCCTTCGGCGGGTGCGTGCGGTTGTCGCCGGTCGTGTCGTCGCCGACACTACCGACGCCGTCCTCTTTGTCGGAACGGACGGGGTCCCCACGTACTTCTTTCCCCGAGACGACATTGATCCCGCACTCCTCGCCGACATCGGGGAGGGTTCTCGCGCCGCCGGGGTGCCTCATGACCTCCCGGTGCTGGGCGATCGCATCCCCTTGAGATGGGAGGCCGCCGACTCGTGGTTCGAGGAGGACGACGAGCTATGGGGCGGGCCGAGAGTGCCCTACCACCGGGTCGACGCACTGCACAGCGGGCGG
>JASHRK010000192.1 GCA_030037405.1 Acidimicrobiales bacterium
TCATAGCCGGCGCGCCCGTCGTGCAGCGGGCGCGTGCGACGCCCGGTGCCGAGATACTCCCGGTCGACTCGGAGCATTGCGCCATCCACCAGTGCCTCGCCGTCCTCGGCCCGGGCGCCCCTGGCACGGGCTCATCGGCCTCGGGGCCCCCTGGCCTGGGAGCCCCTGGCCCGGGCGCTTCTGCCTCCAAGGTGCGACGGCTCGTTCTCACCGCGAGCGGCGGTCCGTTCCGCGGACGGAGCCGTGCGGAGCTCGGCGCCGTCTCGGTCGGGGACGCCCTTTCCCACCCCACCTGGTCGATGGGCCCGAAGATCACGATCGACTCGTCGACCCTCATGAACAAGGGTCTCGAGGTTCTCGAGGCGCACGAGCTCTTCGGCGTCGGCGTGGACCAGATCGAAGTGGTCGTGCATCCTCAGTCGATCGTCCACTCGATGGTCGAGCTCTGCGACGGCTCCACGATCGCCCAGCTGTCCGATCCTGACATGAGGCTCCCGATCGGCTACTGCCTCGGCTATCCCGAACGGCTCACGCACGCCATCGGGGCTCTCGACTGGTCGGCCGCCCGCTCGCTCGACTTCGCCCCTCCTGACCTCGAGACCTTCTCGTGCCTCTCGCTCGCCTTCGCCGCCGGCCGGACCGGCGGGGCTGCACCGGCGTGGCTGAGCGCGGCGAACGAGGTCGCGGTTGCCGCGTTTCTCGAAGGACGGATCGGATGGCTCGAGATCGCCGACGTCGTCGCCGAGACGATGGACTCCTTCGAGGCGATCGAGCTCGCCGCCATCCCTGACGTGCTCGAAGCCGATGCCCGGGCGAGAGCGCTCGCCTCCGCGATAGTCGCCGCCCGGGGCGAGGCGGCGTGAGCGCGAACCCACCCGCACCCGGGCCTCCCGAGGGCCTCACCACGGCCGGGTCGAGCGCGGGGGCGGTGGCCCGCCTCGTCGCCGTCGTCCTCGCGGGCGCCGTTCTCGCGGTGCTGCTGCACGGAGTCGGTGTGCTCGTCGTCGTGCTCGCCATCGTCGCCATGGTCATGCTGCACGAGCTCGGTCACTTCGCCACGGCGAAGTTGAGCAGGATGAAGGTGACCGAGTACTTCTTCGGCTTCGGGCCGAGGCTCTGGTCGATCCGGCGCGGGGAGACCGACTACGGCGTCAAGGCCATACCGGCCGGCGGCTACGTGCGGATCGTCGGGATGACGATGCTCGAGGAGGTCGACTCCGCCGACGAGGCGAGGAGCTACCGGCAGGCGACGTTCCCGCGAAGGGTGCTCGTGGCGAGCGCGGGTTCGATCGTCCACATGATCATCGCCCTTTGCCTCTGCTGGGGACTCTTCACCTTCATCGGGTCCACCGTGCCGACCACCCCGTACGTCGTGAGCCTCTTGCGCTTTACCCGCGGGGAGTCCCCGGCCAAGCTGGCTGGTTTGAGGCCGGGGGACCGTTTCGTCTCGATCGACGGGCATCCGGCTCGCTCGTTCAGCGTCCTCGAGCACGAGATCGGCAGCCACACCGGCAAGACGATCCCCGTCGTGGTCGACCGCCACGGGCGGCTCCTCCACCTCACCGTTCGTCCCGTCGACGACAAGAGCGTGCGCGAGTACTACGACGGCCAGCTCGTCAGCTCGGCGGGCGCCCCGAAGGGCGTTATCGGCATCACGATGTCCTCGGGAACGTTGCGGAGGGTCGACCCGCTCGTGGCAGTGCCCCGCTCCTTCAGCGAGCTCGGCTCTCTCTTCGCCCTCACGTGGCAGGGGCTGACGGAGATCTTCTCCTTCCACGGGCTCAGCCAGTTCGCCCACTCGGTCGTGACCGCCGGGTCGCACCCGAGCGCCTCCTCGTCCTCGACGTCTTCCTCGGCGTCGTCCAGCTCCGGCTCGCAGACGCAGGTCATGTCGATCCTCGGTGTCATCGAGCTCGGGTCTCAGGCGGCCAAGGAGAGCATCGGCGACCTGCTCTTGCTGCTCGCCGAGGTGAACGTGTTCATCGGGCTCCTCAACATGCTCCCGATGCTCCCCTTCGACGGAGGGCACGTGGCGATCGCCGTCTACGAGCGCATCCGCTCGAGGCGGGGGCGCCGCTACCACGCCGACGTCATGAAGCTCATGCCCTTCGCCTACGTGTTTCTCGCCTTCATAGTCGTGCTCGGCCTGGGCGCTCTCTACGCCAACATCGTGCAACCGGTGCACCTACCGGGGGGGTAGCGGCACGGCTGCTGGCGCCGGTCTTGCCATCCATCCCCCGGCCGAGTGGTGCCGAGCGCCGGCTGCCCTGCTGGCGCCAGCTGCCCGGCTGGCGCCGGCAACCGACGTCGCTTCGGTAATCTGACCTCATGGTGCGCCCTGCGGTTACGAACGCCGAACGGAAGATGACCCGGCAGATACACGTGGGCGACGTCGCTATCGGTGGTGGTGCTCCCGTGAGCGTGCAATCGATGACGACGACGAAGACCGCCGACGTCGACGGAACCCTGGCCCAGATCTATGCCCTCGCGGCATCGGGGGCCGACATCGTCCGCTGCACCTGTAACGAGCAGGGGGCCGCCGAGGGGCTCGCCCACATCGTGCCCCGCTCGCCCGTTCCTATCGTGGCCGACATCCACTTCCACCACGAGATGGCGTTGGCAGCGCTCGGGGCGGGGGTACAGGGTCTCCGGCTCAACCCGGGCAACCTGCGCAAGCCGGAAGAGATCAAGCTCGTGGCTTCCGAGGCACGCGACCGGGGTGTCCCCATCCGTATCGGCGTGAACGCCGGCTCTCTCCATCCGGACCTGTACAAGCGGTTCGGCGGCGCCACGCCCGAGGCGCTCGTCGAGTCGGCTCGCATGGAGCTCGGCTACTTCGAGGAGGTCGGGTTCGAGGACGTGAAGATCTCCGTGAAGGCATCGAACGTCCCGCTCATGATCGAGGCTTACCGCCTCGCCTCCGAGACCTTCGACCA
>JASHRK010000193.1 GCA_030037405.1 Acidimicrobiales bacterium
TCGGACGCGATCGAGCAGAAGCTCGCGGAACTCCAACAGCTCAAGGCGCAGTCACTCGACACCCACGCCATCGACATGCACGAGTTCCTCATGTGGTCGGGGATCGCCCTCGCCATCATGGCTGTGCTCGCCGTCGGGCTCGGGTGGCTGGTCGCCGGGCGCGTGCTCCGTCCGCTGCGCACGATGACGGCCTCGACGCAACAGATCACCGAGCACAACCTCCACGAACGTCTCGCCTTACGCGGTCCGAGCGACGAGGTGAAGGACCTCGCCGACACGATCGACGGACTGCTGCACCGGCTCGAGAGCGCCTTCGACGCCCAGCGTCGCTTCGTCGCCAATGCCTCTCATGAGCTCCGGACCCCCCTCACCCTCGATCGGGCGCTGCTCGAGATCACGCTCACGAACCCCGAGGCCAGCAACGAGGACCTGCGCGCCATGGGCCAGGAGCTTCTCGCCTCAGCTGAGCAACAAGAACGGCTCGTCGAGGCGCTCCTCACCCTTGCGACGACCGCCCGCGGGCTCGAACGCCACGAGCCCTTTGACCTCGCGGAGCTCGTCACCGCGGTGCTCGCTGTTTCTCATCCCGAGGCCGACGAGCTCGGGCTCAGGGTCCAGACCACCCTTGCCTCCGCGCCCGCCGTCGGTGACCCGCTGCTCGCTGAGCGTCTCGTCTCCAACCTTGTCGACAACGCACTTCGTCACAACGTCGCCGGCGGTCACGTTGTCGTCGCAACGCGAACCGGATCCGGCCGCGCCGTTCTCGCGGTCACCAACAGCGGGCCGGTCATCCCTCCCGAGCACATGGACCGCCTCTTCCAGCCCTTCCAGCGACTCGACAGCGATCGGCTCAACCACGTCGGAGGTCATGGCCTCGGTCTCTCGATCGTGCAGTCGATCGCCGACGCGCACGGGGCGGCTGTCACTACTCGCGCCGAGCTCGGCGGAGGACTGAGCATCGAGGTCGCCTTCCCGCTGTCCCCGAGAGAGCAGGCGCTCGGCGCCAGGACGCCGGTCGAGAGCACCTTCGCGGGCTAGTTACTGGCGTTCGCCGAGTAGCTCGTCGACAAGGCTCTGCACTCGCCGCGCGATCTCGTCGCGGATCGGCCGCACCTCCTCGACCGGCTTGCCTGCCGGATCGGGAAGCTCCCAGTCGAGGTACCGCTTGCCGGGGTAGACGGGGCAGGAATCGCCACAGCCCATCGTCACGATCACGTCTGCGTCTGCGGCCATCTCGTCCAAGAGTCGCTTGGGTCTTTCGCCCGAAACGTCGAGCCCTACTTCGGCGAGCGCCTCGACGACGGCAGGGTTGAGCCGCTCGGCAGGCTCCGAGCCGGCCGAGCTGACGTCGATCCACCCACCGCCGGCGCGCCGCAGGAAAGCCGCTGCCATCTGCGAGCGGCCGGCGTTGTGTACACAGAGGAAGAGCACTTCCGGTCGCCGAGCAGTCATGTGCGCTCCCTTCGCCGGGCTTTCGCGGGCGCCCGTGCCTCCACGATGCCGTTGCTACCAGCAGGGTCACTGCTGGCCTCGTCGATCTGCGGAACGACGACATCTGCCGCCTCGGCCGGTGTGACGCCCGGGTAGAGCGCCTTGATCAGAAACCACCCGACCACTCCTCCCAGCACCTCCGCCCCCACATAGCCAGGGACCGAACCCGGGGCAATGCCGGCGAAGGTGTCCGAGAACATCCGGCCGACTGCGATCGCAGGGTTGGCGAAACTCGTCGAGGACGTGAAGAAGAAGGCCGCACCTATGTAGGCACCGACGGCGGCTGCGGCCATCCTCCCCCTCCGGGTACGGGCGAGCGAGAAGATCACAAGGAGCAGGCCGATGGTGGCTACCACCTCCCCCAGCCAGTGCGCCCCAGAGGCGCGGTGCTTAGTGGAGATGCTCACGGCCGCGCGGGCGAACATCAGATTGGCGACGACGGCGCCGCCAATGCAACCCGACACCTGGGCCACCAGGTAGGCGGCGGCATCGCGGTAGGAGAGACCACCGAACGCAGCGTCGACGAAAGAGACGACCGGGTTGAAGTGCGCCCCCGAGACCGGCCCGAACATCAAGATGAGGGCGAAGAGGCCCGCCGCCGTCGCGGCGGCGTTCTCGAACAACTCGAGGCCGACGTTGCCCGGCGAAAGCTGCTGGGCAGCGATGCCGGAGCCGATCACGACGGCGGCGAGGAACCCGCTCCCGAGGAATTCGGCGAGAAGGCGGCGCCAGAGGACGGCGCGGTCCACTCAGCTCGTCCTCTCGTCGCTGTCGCCGCTCAGCAGCACTGTGCGACGGTGGCCGGTTCGGCGTTGTCCTGCTCCGCGGCACAGCAGCTGCCGTCGCCCTCGAGCGCGCTGTCGGCGGGAGCGTCGGCGAGCACCGTGTACACCTCCCACGGAGCGCCGTCGGGGTCGTTCACCCACACCTTGTCCTGGACGGCAAAGCAGCATGTCGTCTCTTCTTGGACGCTGGTGGCAAGGCCCTCTTCCTGCAGGCGCGCGGTCGCCGCCGCGACCTCGTGGGCCGAGAACACTTCGACACCGAGATGGTTGAGCGCACCGGAGACGCCTTGGCCGCGCGCATTGGGTGTCTCGACGAGGACCAGCTTCAAGG
>JASHRK010000194.1 GCA_030037405.1 Acidimicrobiales bacterium
TACGCCGGGTCCGCCGCGCACGAGACCCGCGGCGTCGCCGTCGTCGGCATCGCGACGCCGTGAGCGGCCGGGTCGGCAGAGCGCTCAGAGCTCGGGCGGAACGTCCACTCCTGCCCAGCGCTCGGCGACCTCGCTCGGGCTCAGCACCCAGGAGCGGCTGAGGAGCGCGCGCTCGCCCAGCACGCGCGGCAAGAAACGAGGGATCGCCTCGGCGACGCCGTCGTCTCCACCACCGCGGCGTTTCTTCCATGTCTCCCTGAGGGCGAGCCCAGCAGGGCCATTGCGCAGCAGCGTGAGCAGGCGGTTCCGCTCGGCGAGGAATCGTACGGGTCTCGAGAGCACGCCGCCGCTCGTGGCACCTCGCTCGTGGCGCACCGTCGAGGTGGGGTCGAAGAGCAGCCGGTACCCCTGCAGGCGCGCCCGCCAGCACCAGTCGGCGTCTTCGTAGTAGGCGAAGTAGCGAGGTGCGAAGGCGCCCACCTTCTCGATGACCTCCCGCGTCGTGACGAGCGCCCCTCCCGTCAGAGCAAAGCGCTCCTCCCAGGAGTCGAACCCCTCGTCGTCAGGGCTCTCGGCTCCGATGTCGCCCACGTACCCGTCCTCGCGCAGGTAGGCGCCGACGCTGTTCAGAAGGTCGACCACCCGGGAGGGCCGGACGACCTCCCCGTTGAGGCCCAGCTCGACCACGCCGTACTCGGCCGGCAGAGGGACGTAGAAGGGCCGGCCGCCTCCGGAGGTCCACCGCCACCGGGCAGGACGGGAGGGATCGGGCGACGAGGCCGGCGCGGAGGGGTCGGTCTCGAGACGGTGGATGCCTGGCCCGACGAGATAAGGGAGCATCTCGCGCTCGCCGAGCGTGACCGAGACGAGCTGGCGACCGAGCGGGCGGTGATCCCCGGGCGTCCACCAGGACTCGTCGTCCAACCGGACCTCGAGGAACCGGCCCGTGAGCACGATCTTCGGCCCTACGGCGGCGACGGTGGGGTCCTCCAGGGCGCCGGCGGCGGCGGCAAGCCATCCCTCGCCGGCTCGCGCGTCGTCGTTGAGAAAGGCGATGAAGTCGCCCACGGCACGGCGCGCCCCCTCGTTGGCGCCTGCCGGAAAGCCGACGTTGCGTGGCAGGCGGCAGACCCGCGCTTGGTGACGCTCGGCGATCCGGCTCGCTGTCTCACCAGACGAGCCGTTGTCGACGACTATTACCTCGACCCTTCCGACCTGGTTCGCCTGAGCCTGCACCGACTCGATGCACTGCCCCAGGCGATCGGTGGGGCGGTAGGAGACGATAATGACGGAGTGGCTCAGGAAACGGCCTTGAGTGAGGACCGGTCGATCACTTCGTCGATGAAGCCGTAATCCTTCGCGTCCTGCGCTGTGAACCAGCGGTCCCGGTCGGAGTCCTGCATGATGCGGTCGACGGTCTGGCCGGTGTGCTGGGCGATCCGCTCGGCCATCATCTGCTTCAGGTAGACGATCTGCTCGGCCTGGATGGCTATGTCGGCGGCTTGGCCCTGCATCTGCCCCGAGGGCTGGTGCATGAGGATCCGGCTGTGCGGGAGCGCGTAGCGCTTACCGGGAGTCCCGGCGCAGAGAAGAAACTGCCCCATAGACGCCGCAAGACCGAGGCAGATCGTCGACACGTCGCAACGCACGTACTGCATCGTGTCGTAGATGGCAAGACCGTCCGTGACGGAACCGCCGGGCGAGTTGATGTAGAGGAAGACGTCACGCTCCGAGTCCTCGGCTTCGAGGAGCAGAAGCTGGGCACAGATCAGGTTGGCAGACGTCTGGTCGACCTGGGTGCCGAGGAAGATGATGCGCTCTTTCAGGAGCTGCCTGAAGACGTCCGCGGAAGCATCGGACATCGAGCTCTGCGCGACGACGTCGTCGGGGCCACCTGCCTTGACCATTGTGCAACGCCCTCCTGCTCTCTGCTCTTGTGCTCTTCTGCATCCCGATCTGCTCGGCACATCGCAGAGCCGAGCCGACTCGACCGAGCGGCCCCGGGGGTGGACCTCGGTGCACCGAGGTTACCGGACGCCGGCGCTACGGGACGCCGGGCAGATCGGACGCCGGCGATGCCGGACGCTCGGCGGCGCGGAGTCGGCGATGCGGGATGCCAGGGAACGCGGACGCTACGCTCGGTGATCGCTTCCAGCGGGCGTGGCGAAACTGGCAGACGCGTCGGGTTTAGGTCCCGGTCCCTTCGGGGGTGGAGGTTCGAGTCCTCTCGCCCGCACACGTCGCACGCCGGTGGTGGGGGTACCATTCGGGATTAGCCGCCTACGGCGATCCCGTGCCGGTTGCCATGTACACGACCCAGGACGTTCAGGACGTTGACCCGATCGACTACAGCGGTAATTCTGGAACATACTCTAGCTGGACAGATGAGTACGAGGGCTGTTCATACTGAGGAATACGGAGTGTCAGGTGATGCGTAAGGCGTTACTTGCCGCCTATGCCAGCCCACTTGTGCTTGCTGGTGTGATGGTGGCGGTACACAGTGCGCCGAACAACGCGCGTCCGTTTGGATGGGCTGCGCTGGTAGCACAGGGAAGGCAGTGGGCGGGAGCATCGAGGAGTTCGGCAGGAGCGTGTACGACCTCGGGTGTGCCGATCTACAGCAGGTCGCCGCGGCAGCTGGTGGCATGTGGATTCGTCATCTATCCGTTGGTCTCGATCACTCGTGAGAATGTCGACGGTGAGGTCATATCCAACTACAACTACAATGTCAGTGGCCGTATCAATACGCTGTTTTACCCGCCGGCATCCTTCAAGGCCTTGACGGCTCCGAACGCAGTGCTTGAGGCGGTCGGTACTCCTCCGCGACCCCCCAGTGGCTCTGCTACGTACGCCAACTGGATGGCGCTGTACGGTTCTCAAACTGGAACTTCGTGGGTTGAGCCGACACCCTTTTTGATCGGTGGAACCCATTGCATGCAAACTGCCCCAGCGACAGCATCTAAGACCTACTATAGCCGGACTTGTAACTTGCCGAAATGACCTGATCGGCGCCCATCGCGAAAACTCGCGGTGTCCGGCGGAGTCGTGATTTGTGTTGGGCCACATTGCTTTACTGGCGCCGAGAGGTGAGCAAGCGAAGGGCTGCTCTGGCGGCCGCCGAGCAGCAGAATCCGTCACCAGCTCTCTGAGGTAGCGCCACCCGAGCGCCACCCGAGCGCCACCCGAGCTCCCTGCCAGTAATCCCACCCCACCCGCCA
>JASHRK010000195.1 GCA_030037405.1 Acidimicrobiales bacterium
GTCCGCGACGCCGCGCGCCTGGTGTTCGTCGGTGACGCCGAGCAACTGGCCTCCGTCGAGGCCGGGGCCGTGCTCGGTGACATCGTGGGGCCCGCGTCAGCCGGTCTGCGGATGCGCACGTCGTCCAGCGCACGCCTGGCGGCCGTCACCGGGATGACCCTCCCGACCGAGCCTGTGCCGTCCACCGGACCGTCCACCGGGGACGCCATCGTCGTGCTCAGGACGAACCACCGCTTCGCGGGTGCGCTCGCCGATCTCGCTGAAGCGATCAGGCGCGGTGACCCCGACGCCGCGGTGGACGCGCTCGGTGCAGACGGGGAACACCCTGGGCTCAGGTGGCTGCAGATGGACCCGGACGACGCCGGGCCGGAGCAGCTCGAGCCGATCCGGCGTCTCGCAGTCGACGCCGGAACCGAGTTGGTCGCGGCCGCGCGAGCTGGAGACGGGAAAGCGGCACTGGCTGCACTCGCGAGCTGGAGGATCCTGTGCGCTCATCGTCGAGGGCCCTCTGGCGTCGCCACGTGGAACGCGAGGGTCGCGCAGTGGCTGACAGAGGAGATCGTCGACTATTCGACCGATGGCGAGTGGTACGTGGGACGGCCCGTCATCGTCACGGCGAACGATTACACCCTGCGGTTGTTCAACGGGGACACCGGCGTCCTGGTGGTCCGGAAGCCCGCGGGCGTCGAAGCGGCGTTCGAGCAGGCCGCGGTCAGCCCCTCACGGCTGTCGGATGTCGAAACCGCCTACGCCATGACGGTCCACAAGGCCCAGGGCAGTGAGTTCGAACAGGTCGCAGTGGTGCTGCCCCCACCGGCGTCCAGGATCCTCACCCGTGAGCTGCTGTACACCGCGGTGACGCGCGCCAGGCGACAACTGCTGCTCGCAGGCACCGAGGAATCGGTGAGGGCGGCGGTCGACCGGCCGATCGCCAGGGCGTCCGGGCTCACGCAGCGCTTGTGGAGGTAGCGGTTGTCCGAACGGATCGGCGTCGCTGGTGCTACCCCCACGCCCGAGGTCGACGTCCGCCTGCGTTGCTTCGTCGCCGTCTCAGACCCTCGGCATGGGTTCCCGGCAGGTTAGCGAATCAACGTCCGCAAGCACCGTGCTAAACTGCGGGCTGTGCTTAACGCGGCTCTGGACCACCTCCGCGCCTCCGGAGTCGAGGTCACCGTTCTCCAGCGCGAACCAAAGCACATTGGAGGCATTCCCGACGCCTTGATCGAGATATCCGTCAACGGAGGAGCCGCACGGTTCGCCGTTGAGCAAAGGCGGCGGGCCCCCTACCCCAACGAAGTTCCACAACTCGACATTCAGCTTCACAAGCTCGCAGACCTCGGCCAGCCCTTACTTCTCGCACCCTACGTACCTGAACCGATCGGCCAAAGTCTGACGAAGGCTGGCTGGTCCTGGGCCGATGAGCAAGGAAACTTCGACGTCCGGGGCCCCGGACTGCTGCTCCGCCAACGGCGCACCTTCTCACCTCCCAAACACAATCGCCGCCAATTGCCGCGCGGGGCCGGATCTTGGGGCGTCATGCGTTCCCTAATCGCGTTTGGCGAAAGCGAGAAAGAGCAAGCAAGTGCGGCGGGCTTAGCAAATCAGGCTCGAGTGACCCCAGCTCGCGCCTCCCAGGTGCTGAGCGCCTTGGCAGATCTGGACCTGGTTCGACGAACCGAACGCGGTCGCTGGTGCCCCGACAGAGAAGCACTGTTGGACCGATTCCTCGCCGAGTACCCGGGGCCGCGGGGAAGTGAGCGGTACATGTACTCGCTAGACCCGCCCCTTGACGCAGCATTCGAGATCGCCCGGCGTTACCCGCAGGACTCCTTCGTGATCTCAGCGGACGTGGGGCCCGACTTGGTGGCGGCATGGCGACGCCCGAGCGTAGTCATCGTCTATGTGACCAAGGATTTTCGTGTCGACCGCTTAGGGCTTGTTGAGGGTCGTCACGCTTCGGAAGCAAATCTCATCGTTCGAGAGCCACTCGATACCTCCGTCTTTCCGGTCCCATCTCTGATTGCAGAAGCCAAGGGAGTGAAACTCCCGCTTGCTGACGTAACTCAGATGATTTGGGATCTCGAAGAGCTCGGAGGGGCCGACCGATTGGAGGCGGCGGGAAGGCTGCGCGCGTGGTCCCTGACACGCCACTGATTGAGCTGGGTCTGTGGGCCACGTCGCGTGCCGATGACCTCGGCTTCGTCGCGCTATCGGACGTCTCTCAAGCACTCGGCTCGACGCCCAGCGACTACCGGATCATTGGGGGTCACATGATGACCGTACTTGTCGCTCGTTCGGGCTTAGACCGGCCTAGGTGGTTGGTGTCTTTCGCGTGATGCTGCAGCGCTAGCCCGCTGACGCTCGATTCGCGATCTGCTCGCCGATCTGAGAGAATTACATAGGTGTAGTTCTCAATCCCGGAGGGCCCATGACGCTCGGTGTGGCGAGTAGACAAGGTGACCTGCTCGACGACGTAACCCGGTTCTGCGACGAGAGGCTCGACGAAC
>JASHRK010000196.1 GCA_030037405.1 Acidimicrobiales bacterium
CAACGAAATTCGCCACCCAGACGTGCGTGCCGTCCGACGAGATCCCCTCCGGATCGTCGCCGACGTCGACCGTGTTCACGACGCTCGCAGTGCCGACGTCGATCTCGTTCACCGTGTCGTCGCCCGAGTTCGCCACCCAGGCGTGGGTGCCGTCAACGGAGACGCCGAGCGGCGACGATCCGACGCTGACAGTGGCCTCGACCGTCTGCGCCGAGGCAACGCCGACGCCGGCGGACACAACGACGGCGCCCGTCACCCCGAGCGACAAGGTGGCAGCGCAGAGCGCCTTCGCGACTCGTCGAGCCGCCCTGGTGGGACGTGCACCTGCTCGCGCCCCGCGACGATCTCTGCACAAGCGAAGCACCGCTTCCCTTTCCCTCCAGCATCGGGCACCTTTGCCAAGCCGAGGCTAGCGAAGTCATCGAGGTGGCGGCTAGGGACCTCGCCACACGAGCGTGCTCTTGCTACTCACACGAGCTCGCGGGAACGGAGGAAGGGGGCTTGTCACGGCGATGTTTCGCGCCGTACTGTCGCTTCAGAAAGGGTGCTGGCACCTGTCTCGCCTCCCGGGGCGAGACTGCTCAAGCTCGAGGGAGTCACGATGCGAGGATCCACAGCTGGAAGAGCCGGGTCGCGGGCTCGCCGACCCGTAGCGCTCCTCGCAGCGGGAGGGGCGGCGCTTGCTCTCGCGCTCGGACCGGCCGCAGTGGCCCAGTCCGCGCCGTTGCTGCGGCCGCCCCCGGGCGGGGTCGAGCAGCCGATGACCCCGGCGCTTGCTGCACAGCTGTCGAGAAACGTCGACCAGCACGTGATCGTCGTCATGAAGAGTCAGGTCGCGGCCGCACGGGCCGGCAGCCAGGCGGCTGCCGTTCGCTCCGGGGTGATCGCTCGCGACCAGGCACCTCTCATGAAGGAGCTGAGCCAGGTACACGCCACGCACGTCCAGGCCTACCGGCTCGTGAACGCCTTCTCCGCCACCGTGTCGAAAGGCGAGGAGGCCAGGCTGAAGGCGGACCCGGACGTGGAGGAAGTTACCCCGGACGTGACGATCCAGGGAGCGCAACCCGACCCGGAGCCCGCGCCCCAGCACAGCGCTTCGCTCGACCGGTCGTCGTCGGTCGACTCGTCGTCCCTTGCCGCCAGCACGATCCCCGGAGCCTGCGCCTCGAGCGGGAGCTCGCTTACCCCGGAGGGTCTCTCGCTCACGAACACGGACTCGGACGTCTCGGGAGCAAAGACGGCGCGCTCGCTCGGTATCACGGGGGCTGGCGTGAAGGTCGCCTACATCGCCGACGGCATCGACCCGGACAACCTCAACTTCATCCGCTCGGACGGCACGTCCGTGTTCGTCGACAACGAGGACTTCTCCGGCGACGGTCCCGGCGAGCCGACCAACGGTAGCGAGGCCTTCATCGACGCCAACACGATCGCAGGCCAGGGCCTACAGGTCTACGACGTCAGCGACTTCTCGGCCCAGGCAGACAGCTCGGCGTGCGACATCCGCATCGAGGGAGTGGCGCCAGGAGCGAGCCTCGTCGGCCTCGACGTGTTCGGCCTCGACGAGGACACGACCGAGTCCAACTTCCTCGAGGCCATCAACTACGCAGTCGATACCGACCAGGTCAACGTTCTCGACGAGTCCTTCGGCTCGAACCCGTTCCCCGACGTGACGGCGCTCGACGTCCTCGAGCAGTTCAACGACAGCGCCTTTGCCGCAGGTGTCGTCGTGACCGTGGCAAGCGGTGACGCCGGCCCGACCAACACCATCGGATCGCCCGCGACCGACCCGGACGTCATCTCGGTCGGCGCCTCGACCCAGTTCCAGTTCTATGCCCAGACCAACGACGCGGCGGCCCGCTATTTTGCGACCACGGGCTGGCTGGACGACAACGTCAGCTCGCTCAGCTCCGGCGGCTTCGAGGAGTCGGGTGGAACCGTCGACCTGGTGGCCCCGGGCGACGCCAGTTTTGCCTCTTGCGACGCGAGCGCGGACTTCAGCGGATGCGTCAACTTGCAGGGCCAGTCCTCCGATGTGGAGGAGTCGTCAGGGACGAGCGAGGCGGCGCCGTTCGTCGCCGGAGCGGCCGCCCTCGTCATCCAGGCCTACCGCGAGACCCATGGCGGAGCCACGCCGTCGCCTCTGCTCGTCAAGGAGATCCTCGTCAGCACGGCGACCGATATCGGCGCACCGGCGGACGAGCAGGGCGCCGGCCTCTTGAACAGCTACAAGGCGGTCCAGATGGCGGAGTCGGTCTCCACGAGCGACGGCACGCCGTCTCCGACGGGCGTGACGTTGCTGAAGTCCGTCACACAGTTCAGTGACGCAGGTGCCCCCGGAGCTCAAGAGACTTTGCCTGTCACGCTCACCAACACCGGGGCGGAGCCACAGCTCGTCCTCGTGAGCGGTCGCATGCTCGGGCCCGAGCAAGACACCCAGACGGGCAGCGTGACCCTCGACGACGCCACCAGCCCACAGTTCACAGGCTCCGACGGGACCCTCGACAACTACGCCACCTTCAGCTTCACCGTGGCGGCGGGACAGGACCGCCTCGACGCTTCCATCGCCTATCCCGGCGACGCCGCCACGGGCGACAGTGCGGAGGTAGGGCTGATATTGATCGATCCGGAGGGAAGGTTCGCCGCTTACTCGTCGCCGGAAGGAGTGGGCAACTTCGGCGACGTCGACGTCACGAAACCGACTCCGGGCACCTGGACCGGAGTCGTCTTCAGCCCCGTGACAGCCGATGGCGGAACGAACGGCACGATCCCGTGGCAAGTCGCCACCGAGCAGTACACGTCACTCGGCTCCGTCTCGCCGTCCGTCGTGCTGCTCTCCCCCGGGCAGAGCCAGGTCGTGACCATGACGGCGGACACGCCGGCGTCGCCTGGGGACGAGGCGGGCGCAATCGTGTTCGACTCGGTCCTCGGAGGTGGCGGATTCACCACGATCCCTGTGACGCTGCGCAGCATGGTCGACGTAAGCAGTGGAGAGGGGACCTTCAGCGGGATGCTGACCGGCGGCAACGGCAGCGCGGACGGCGAAGGCCAGGTGGACTACTACGAGTTCG
>JASHRK010000197.1 GCA_030037405.1 Acidimicrobiales bacterium
CTGGCTCGGAGATGCCATGGATCCGGTGCAGGTGACGATCGTTCCGAGAGGCCAGGCGGGTGGCGTGACCTGGTTCCCGGCATCAGACGACGCCTTCCTCTCCTATCGCCAGGCCAAGGCGCAACTGGTCGTCGCCATGGCAGGGCGCGTCGCGGAGGAGCTACTGCTCGACGATGACTTCACCCAAGGCGCGGCCCAAGACTTCCGGCGGGCAACCGAGCTCGCCCGCCTCATGGTGACAGAGTACGGGATGAGCTCGCTCGGGCCGAGCTTTATTCCCCCGGACGATGCTCGTTTCGGTCCGATAGGTGAGGCAGTCACGCGTGCGACAAACGAGCTGATCGAAGAGGCGC
The DNA here is from genome assembly GCA_030037405.1 of Acidimicrobiales bacterium. Taxonomy (GTDB): domain Bacteria; phylum Actinomycetota; class Acidimicrobiia; order Acidimicrobiales; family Bog-793; genus JOPF099. The sequence goes on from JASHRK010000197.1 coordinate 354, forward strand.
TTATGACGGCCCGCCGCTTGCTCGGACCGGCGTGGGATGTGCTCGCGAGGATCGCCGCTGCTCTGGTCGACCAAGAGACTCTCGACACCGCCGAGCTCCTCAAGCTCGCCGGGCGCCGCCCGCCGAGCCACCCACCTGTTCAACTGCTCGGGTGCGAGCGCACGCTACGGAGTGCGATGACGCCCGGAGCCACTGCCTGATGCCAGGAGTCCGTGTGCTCTCGGTAGGCTCCGCCCTTCCGTCCATAGTCCTGTCGAATGCAATGCTCGCAGAGGCACTCGATACCGAGGAGGAGTGGATAGTCGAGCGCACCGGCATCCGTGAGCGACGGGTCGGTGGCTCGACCACGGACCTGGCGGCACGCGCTGCGGCCACCGCGATCGGGCACGCCGGCCTGGAACCGGAGATGATCGACCTCCTGATCCTTGCGACGAGCACATCCGGCCAAGTGATGCCTGCCGGTGCGGCTCTTGTCGCTCGAAAGCTCGGCCTTTCCTGCGGGTTCTTCGATCTCGACGCGACATGCGCCGGCTTCGCCTACGGCGTCATAGTGGGCGCTGCCATGACAAGGGCTCATGCCCGCCACACCCTTCTCATTGGGGCCGACACGATGGCCGATCTCGTCAACCCCAACGACCGCGCGACCGCAGTGCTCTTCGGCGACGGAGCCGGGGCCATGGTTCTCGGGGCCACTGACGGCGGCGACCATCTCCTGTCATCCCATTTCGGATCCGACCCGACCGCCGCCCACCTCTTGTACGCGAGCCATGACGGGTTCATCGAGATGCGCGGTAAAGAGGTGTTCCGCCGGGCGATCCAGGCGGCAGTCGATTCGATCATGGTTGCTCTCGAGCGCGCCGGCGTCGGGCCAGAAGAGGTCGCGTTGTTCGTCCCACACCAGGCGAATGCACGCCTGATCGAGGTGCTGGCCGCGCGGGTCGGCATTCCGGAGAGCCGAACGGCGATCGCCATGGAGAAGACTGGAAACACTTCGGCCGCGTCCATCCCGATCGCCCTCGACGATGCAGCGCGGTCAGGACGGGTCCAGCCGGGCGATGTCGTCCTGCTATGCGGCTTCGGGTCTGGACTCACCTGGGCTAGCGCGATACTGAGGTGGTAGCCCGGCAAAAGGCCTCGCCGGCTCTCAGGTTCGTCCTGATGATCGGGGTCATAAGCCTCTTCGCCGACTTCACCTACGAAGGCTCGCGAAGCATCATCGGGCAGTACCTCGGCCTTCTCGGTGCGGGCGCTTTTGTGATCGCCCTCATCACCGGCGGAGGCGAGCTCCTCGGCTACGGCCTCCGCCTCTTCTCGGGGCGAAGCGCCGACAAGACCGGGCGCTACTGGCCCATCACGATCGCCGGCTACGTCCTCCAGATGACGGTGGTACCCCTCCTTGCGCTCGCGACAAGCCTCCCGGTCGCCGCCTTGCTCATCATCCTCGAACGGGTAGGGAAGGCGACGCGCAATCCGCCTCGCGACGCCATGCTCGCCCACGCCTCGAAACAGATGGGCTACGGATGGGGTTTCGGAGTGCAGGAGGCGCTCGACCAGTTCGGAGCGTTGTTCGGACCGTTGTTCCTAGCACTCCTGCTCGCCATCCATCACGACGACTACAAGCTCGCCTTCGCGTCGCTTGCCGTCCCGGCAGCGATCACGCTCTTCCTCGTCGTCGTCGCCCGCCTTGTCTACCCGAGACCAGCAGAGCTGGAGGCTGCTGCCCCGGCAGAGGTGACGACGCAAGGGCTCCCGAGGGTCTTCTGGGTCTATCTCGCCGCGGCCGGGCTCGTCGGAGCCGGGTTCGCCGACTTCCCCCTGATCGCATACCACTTCGAACGCTCCCACATCGTTGCCACTCCCCTCGTCCCGGTCTTCTACGCGGTCGCCATGGCCGTAAGCGGGGTCGGATCGCTCGCGTTCGGGCGCCTCTACGACCGCGCGGGTATCCGTGTCCTCATCCCCCTGACGATCGTGACGGCGGTCTACGCCCCGCTCGTGTTCCTGGGAGGGTTCTGGGCGAGCCTCGTCGGTGTGTCGTTGTGGGGCCTCGGCATGGGAGTCCAGGAGTCGATCATCCCGGCTGCCGTGGCGCCGATGGTCGCCTCGAACCGGCGGGCGAGCGCGTACGGGCTCTTCACCGGTGCCTACGGCATCGCCTGGTTCCTCGGGAGCACCGCCATCGGAGCCCTCTTCGGCGTCTCGTTCGCCGTCGTCGTCGCCTTCTCCCTCGTCGTGCAGGTCGCCGCCTTACCGGCGTTCGTCGCCGTCACGAGACAGCACGCCTCCAAAGCCAGGGCGGCATGACACGCCCGGTAGGGTAGCGGCGGGAGATGACCTCCCTCGGCGATGGATCCCGTCGAGGCCTCCGGGTCGAACGTGCCGCGTGCTAATGGCTCCTGTTCATCGGGACGAGATGGGGAGGGGCACGTGACAAGCGTCGGAGCGCCCGGTACGACGAGCGTCGGGCCTGCCGCCACGACGGGGGTCGACCGAAGGGAGGACGCCGCGCACTTCTTCAGCGTGCTCTTCCCGCCGGGCACCGCCGGCGCGGAGGGAGAGAGGGTGGCGGAGCCGGGGTACTTTCCCGACCTGAATCTCGACCAGTTCGTATCGTCGGTGACGGCGGGACGGGACGAGTACAGCCTCGCGTCCTTCTTCTACGAGCATCTCGACGACCTCGACACCCTCTCCTACCGGCAGGAGGTGTTCTCGGACCTCGAGGACACGGCCGTCTTCGAGGACGTCACGTGCTTCGCGCGCCAGATGCGGGAAGTCCGCGCCCACCTCGAACAGGCGGACGAGCTGCACTACCGGTACCAGAAGGAGAGCTGGTTCCTCGACGCCGTCTCCCTCTACTGCGACGCCGTAACCTCCCTGTCGGAACGGCTAGCTCGGGGCAGGCTCAGCTCTCGCGGCATGCTGGGTCTCCGTTCTTACCTCGCCAGCTATGTCGTCTCCGCGGCATTCACCTCCCTCGTCTCCGACGTTCGCCGGGTGCGCCAAGCGCTCTCGGAGGTCCACTACTCGATCCACACGAAGGGACCCCGCGTCACCGTGACGCGCTACGACGGAGAGGAGGACTACTGCGCCGAGGTGCTCGCCACCTTCGAGCGCTTCAAGCAGGGTGACGTGAAGGACTACCGAGTCTCGTTTCGCAATCCCCCGGAGATGAACCACGTCGAGGCGAACGTCCTCACGGGTGTCGCCACGCTCCACCCCGAGGTCTTCGGGGGACTCGACACCTTTTGCGAACGTCACGCTGACTTCCTCGACCCGACGGTGAGACGCTTCGACCGCGAGGTGCAATTCTACACGGGCTACCTCGAGCACTTGAGACCCCTTCGCGAGGCCGGGCTCTCGTTCTGCTACCCGGAGGTCACCACGGGCTCCAAGAACGTCCTCGCCGAGGCGAGCTTCGACCTCGCGCTGGCGACGAAGCTCGTCTCAGAGGGTGGGACCGTCGTTCCCAACCACTTCCACCTGAGCGGCGCCGAGAGGGTCCTCGTCGTCTCCGGTCCGAACCAAGGCGGCAAGACCACCTTCGCTCGCATGTTCGGGCAGCTTCACCACCTGGCGACGATCGGGTGCCCTGTTCCGGGAACGAGGGCACGGCTCTCGCTCTTCGACGAGATCTACACGCACTTCGAGCGAGAGGAGAACCTCTCGAACATGACGGGCAAGCTCGAAGACGACCTCGTCCGTATCCGCGACATCCTGTCGGCGGCGACGAGCGACAGCGTCATCGTCGTGAACGAGATCTTCGCCTCGACGACCTTGTCCGACGCGCTCTTCCTCGGTACGAAGGTGATCGAGCGGCTGACAGAGCTCGACGTGCTCTCGGTGGTCGTCACCTTCGTGGAGGAGCTCTCCCTCCTCGGGCCTGCCACCGTGAGCATGGTGAGCACCGTTCGTCCGGAGAACCCGGTCGAGCGGACCTACAACGTCGTGCGCATGCAAGCCGACGGCCTCGCCTATGCCCTTGCGATCGCAGAGAAGTACGGCCTCACGCAGGAGGCTCTGCGAAAACGGCTCCTCCCGTGAAGGCGCATCTCCTCTTCGAGGAGCGAGACCTCCGCTTCGAGATCGCCTTCTCTCCGATCAAGGGGTTCGCTGTCACCGGCCCCGAACTGCCTCCCCGCGCAGGGGAGCTCGCCCAGGATCTCGGGCTCGCCGACCTCTTGCGGGCGATGGCAGGGGGCGATGCCCTCCTCTTCGACGTCGCCAAGCTCGTCGTCTTCGAAAGCCTCACCGATCCCCGGGAGATCACGTACCGACAGGAGGTCCTGTCGGACTGCCTGGCCCACCCGGAGGTGGCGAGGGAGATCTACTCGATCGCCGTGCAAGCCATCGTGGGCGAGCGCGAGATCCACCAGCCTTTCGGCAAGTACCCGACAGGGGTGATGCGCAGGGCTGTCGAGGTGCTCGGTCTCTTCGTCGGCTTGCTCCGGCGACTCCGTCGGATCGCCGACGATCACGTGGCCGCCCAGGGATCGAGGGCATTCCGGACGCTGTTCACGATGCTGAGGGAGGAGCTCGACGACGAGTACTTCCGAAGGATCGACGAGCATCTCGCCCGCCTCAAGCTCAAAGACGGCATTCTCCTCAGCGCCAAGCTCGGAAAGGGGAACCGCGGAGTTGGTTACGTGCTGCGCACGCCAAAGGCACGAAGGCGGAACTGGCGAGAGCGCGTCGGGATCGGCCCCCGCAGCTCCTACTCCTTCGAGATAGCCCCTCGCGACGAGGCGGGCGGGAGGATGCTCTCGGAGCTGAACGACCGAGGGGTCAATCTCATCGCCGATGCCCTCGCGCAGTCGACGGACCACATCCTCAGCTTTTTCACGTTGCTCTGCGGGGAGATCGGCTTCTACGTCGGCTGCGTCAACCTCCACGAGCAGCTGCGGGCGCGGGGCGCCCTTACCTGCATGCCCGTGCCGTTGCCTTCCGGTGACACCGCGCTCTCCTTTCAGGGTATCTACGACGTCTGCCTCGCCTTGCGGTCGGAGGCGGAGGTCGTCGGCAACGATGCGAACGCCGACGAGAAGCCGCTCGTCATGATCACCGGGGCCAACTCCGGCGGGAAGTCCACGCTGTTGCGAGGCATCGGCCTCGCGCAGCTCATGATGCAGTGCGGCATGTTCGTGGGTGCAGACACCTTTTGCGCCAACGTCGGCGAGGCCATCTTCACCCACTTCATCCGCGAGGAAGACGAGACGATGACGAGTGGCAAGCTCGATGAGGAGCTCGGCCGGATGAGCGAGATAGCAGACCTCGCCGTCCCGCGCTCCATCATCATGTTCAACGAGTCCTTTGCCGCCACGAACGAGCGGGAGGGCTCCGAGATCGCCCACCAGGTCGTCGAGGCGCTTCTCGACGCCGGCATCAAGGTGATCTTCGTCACCCATCAGTTCACCTTGGCCGACACCTTCTACTCGAACGGGGTCGAAGCGCTCTTTCTCCGGGCAGAGCGTACGGAGGACGGGCGGCGCACCTTCAAGTTCGTCGAGGGGGCACCCCTGCCCACGAGCTTTGGCGAAGACCTCTACCGCCGCATCGGAGGGCTCGGGGCCACCGCCGCCCCCGGCTGAGCTCGGATCAGTCGTCGCCTACGACGAGGACGGGGCAGCTGCTGTGGCGAACCTGGTGCTCGGTCACGCCGCCGACGCGCGGGTGAACGGCGCGATCGAGCCCGTGACGACCGACGACGACGAGGTCGAAACCGTGCTCGACGGCGTGCTGGGAGAGGGCGGCGGCCGGATTGCTCGCCTCGATCACCTGATTGTGCAAACGGAGACCTGCGCTCAGACCAGCCTGTTCGGCGCCCTGCTCCATGTCGTTCAAAGCCGCCAGGCGCCGCTTCGCCAGCTCCTCGTCGGCCTCGTCCACCGCCTCGGCAGTCGGGTGGCGTTGCAGCACGGCGAGTACCACGACCTCGGCGCCGAGCACTTCGGCGAGGTGAGAGGCGGTCCGGAGGGCGTGCTCTGCGTCCTGGGAGCCATCCCAACCCACGAGGATGCGACGGAAGCTCGACACGGGTCCTCCCCCTGAGGCACGACGCTGTGCCACGTATTCTCCGTCGCGCGTGCCGGTTCTGCAAGGCCCTCCGCGATCCGTACGAGGAAGCGCCCGAGAGGATAATGTCGAGTCGAGAGCGATGAGGCCCGCTTGATGTGGGGATCAGTCCACTAATGGCTTCTACCTGGTCCCTGGTCTTGTAGCCAGAGCAACGGAGGAGCGAGTCGTGGGCGTGCTGCTACAGGTGCTGCAGAGCCTCGTGGTCGTCGTCTTCGCCCCTCTCTACGCCGGCGTCATCACGCGTGTCGAAGCCATGGTCGCATCGAAACGTGGCCCGAGCGTCTTCCAGCCCTACTACGACCTCGCCAAGCTGCTGCGCAAGGGGTCGACGATGAGCGACCAGGTCTCGTTCGTCTACCGGGGCGCGCCCTTCGTCGTGTTCGCCTGCTATCTCACCGTCTCGGCCATCGTCCCCATCATCACGAGCGTCCCGCTCCCGCTCGCCTTCCTCGGGGACCTCATCGGCGGAGCCTTCGTCCTCACCCTGGCGAGCTTCGTCACGGCCCTAGCCGGGATGGACACGGCAAGCCCCTACGGAGACCTCGGGGCGAGCCGGGCGACCTGGATCGGAAGCCTCGTCGAGCCCGCTCTCATCCTCGTCTTCTTCACCGTCGGCGTGCTCTCGGCCTCCGACAACCCCTACCTGATGAACCATGCCGTCCGGGCATCTCCCTACGCCCTCGTGCTGCCGGCACATCTCCTCGGGCTCCTCGCCTTCTTCATGATCGTGCTCGTCGAGAACGGCCGGATCCCGATCGAGAACCCCGGGGTCAGCACGGAGATCTCGATGATCGAGGAGGGCCGGGTGCTCGAGTACTCCGGGCGCCACTACGCCCTCATGCGCTGGGGGTCTTGGATGAAGTTCTTCCTCATGTCGGCGATCCTCATGAACGTCTTCGTCATCCCCTGGGGGCTCGGCGGGAGCACGGCGAGCATCGGCGGAGCCCTCCTCGCCATACCGGTCCTCCTCGGCAAGGTCGCCGTCTGCGGCCTCGTCGTCGTGATCATCGACACGTCGTTCGCGAAGCTGCGTTTCTTCCGCATCGCCGAGTTCGTCGGGGCCGCCTTCCTCGTCGCCCTCATCGGCGTCGTCACCTCCTACGTGGTGCGGGTGTGAGCGTCGCCTCGGTCGCCTCGGCGCACGTGACGGGAACGCTCGAGAGCCTCTCGACGAGCTCGCTGGCGGGCACTCTCGTGACCCTCGCCTCGGTGCTCATGCTCCTTGCGGCCTTCGCATGCCTCGGGTCCAAGCTCTTCAACCGGTACGTCTTCTACTACGGCGTCCAGTCCGTCGTGCTCTCGTTCGCGGCCGCCGTCGTCGCCTATCACTTCGACAGCGGCGAGCTCTGGGCGCTCGCCTTCATCACCCTGGCGCTGAAGGGCATCGCCATCCCGGTCGCCACTCGCCGCCTCCTCCTGCAACGTCTCGAGCTACGGCGCGACGTCGCCCTCTCGACCGGTCTTTCCACCTCCCTCATCATCGGCGCCTTGCTGACGGGCTTCGCCTTCCTCGTGATCCAGCCCCAGGACCTCCCCGCCGGCGCCGTCGCCTCCTCCGCCGTGCCCCTCTCGACGGCTCTCGTGTTGCTCGGCGCCCTTTGCATGGTCGTCCGCCGGCACACCATCGCCCAGCTCATCGGCTGGCTAATCACCGAGAACGGCGTCTTCCTCGGGGCGATCACCCTCGCCTCCACCTTCCCCTTCATCGTCGAGGCGGGGATCTTCCTCGATCTCGTGGCTGCCGTCCTCATCATGGTCGTCTTCGTGTCAGGCATCACACGCCGGCTCGCAGAAGCGACGGCGTCGGAGCTGCGAGAGCTCCGGGGATGACCGGCACAGGCGAGACGCCCCGGGAAGCGGCGCGGCAGTGACGGCCCTCATAGTCCTCGTCGTCCTGCTACCCCTTCTCGGGGCCCTCGCCGTCGCCGCCCGGGCCAACTCGAGGGGCGCCGGCATCGCAATGGTCGTGGGGGCGCTCGGATCCTTCGCGGCGGCGATCGTCCTCGCCGCCGAGGTCGCCCATCGCGGGCGAGTCGAGGCCTGGGGCGGCTTTCTCTACGTGGACGCCCTCGGGGCCTTCTTCTCCGTCGTCGTCTCCCTCGTCGTCGTGCTCGCCAGCTTCGGCTCGGCCGCCTACCTGCGAGTCGAGGAACAGCGGGGAGAGCTCAGCTCCTTCCAGGCCCGTCTCTACTTCGTCTTCTTCTCCGTCTTCGCCTCCGGCATGCTCGCCGTCTTCTCGACGGGAAACCTCGGTCTTCTCTGGGTCCTCGTCGAGACGAGCACGCTCGCGAGCGTCGTGCTCGTCGGCCTCGAGGGCAAGGCCCGCTCCCTCGAGGCGGCGTGGAAGTACGTCATCATCAGCTCCTTCGGGGTCACGATCGCCCTCGTCGCCACGCTCTTTCTCTTCTTCTCCGCCAGCACGGCACACCTCACGACAAGCGAGCGTCTCACATGGCTGTCGCTCTTCTCCCACGCCCACAGCCTCTCGCCCACGAGCATGCGCCTCGCCTTCCTCCTCGCCGTCGTGGGGTACGGGACGAAGGTAGGGCTGGCGCCGATGCACACTTGGCTGCCCGACGCCCACTCCGAAGCGCCGAGCCCTGCAAGCGCCATGCTCTCTGCCGGCCTGCTCGTCACGGGCATGTACGCCATCATCCGCTACCGGGCGATCGCCATCGCATGCCTCGGCGCCCGCTACCCCGGCACGGTCCTTCTCTTCCTCGGCTTCCTCACCGTCTTCATCGGCGTCATGTTCCTCGTGCGGGCGAACAACTACAAGCGTCTCTTCGCCTACTCCTCCATCGAGCACATGGGGATCATCGCCGTCGCTCTCGGCTTCGGAGGCACCCTCGGCCTCTACGGAGCCCTTCTCCAGATCCTCGCCCACGCTGTCGGGAAGGCGGTCCTCTTCCTCTCGAGCGGCCATCTCGTGCTCGGCTACGGCACACGTGATGCCGCCAAGGTGCGCGGCGTACTCACCGCCCTTCCCCTCGCCGGCGGCGTCCTCCTTCTCGCATCCCTCGGCGTCGCCGGCTCACCCCCCTTCGGAGTCTTCCTGAGCGAGCTCACGATCGTCCGCGCCGGCTTCGCCGAGACGAACCCCTTCCTCCCCGCCCTCTTGCTTCTCTTCCTAGTGATCGGTTTCGTCTCCCTCCTCGCCACGACGCTTGCCATGGTGTCGGGAGAGCACGGCGACGTCGAACCCGTCCCTCCCTACCCCGCCCGTTCCGATCGGCTCCTTGCCTCCATCCCCCTCGTCGGTGGCCTGGCGGCCTTCGCGCTCCTCGGGCTCTGGATCCCAAGCGGCCTCAACGAGCTCCTCATGCACTCGATCCGGGCGATCTCGTGAACGGAGAGGGCGCCCTCGGGCTCGGCGTTGCGCAGGCGGGCGTCTCTGAGCGAGCACTCGCCCGCGAGCAGGTGGAGGACCAAGTCAAGACGATGGCAGGCGTGCCCGAGGCCCGCCTTGCCGACTTCTTCGGCTCGATCGAGGACGGCCAGCTCGTCATCCGCCTCCTCTATGGCCTCGACCGGTCGCAGGAGTACGTCATGCTCACCTGGCCCGCCCGCGGCACCGGCTACCCGCCGCTCTCCGACGTCGCCCCGGCCGCCTTCGTCGAGGAGTGCGAGATCTTCGAGCAGTTCGGGGTGAGCCCCGGCGGCGGCAAGACCCTCAACCGGCTCGTCATCCCCCCTCACGCCGACCACGACTTCCCTCGCCTCGGGGAAGCTCCGGCACGGGACCGACCGCCTCCCCATGCTCCTCACCACGTCTCCGGGGAAGCCTTCGAGTTCCCCTTCGGGCCGGTGCGTGCCGTCGCCCAGGAGTCCCTCTACATAGGACTTGTCACGAGCGGTGAAGAGGTCATCGATCTCTACCTGCTCCAGTGGCACAAGCACCGCGGGATCGAGCGGCGCCTGCAGGAGCGCTTGCCAGACGAGGCGCTCTTCATAGTCGAGCGGGCCGAAGGGCTCTCTGCCGTCGCCAACTCCTGGGCCTTCTGCCGGGCCGTCGAAACGGTCGCCGACGCGAGGCCTCCACCCGCTGTGGAGCGGAGCCGGGCAGTCGCTCTCGAGCTCGAGAGGTGCTACAACCACGCTGCCGCCATCGCGGCCCTCTGCCAGGCGACCGGCCTCTCCGTCGGGCAGGCGCAGGCCGAGATCGCCCTCGAGAAGCTCCTCCGCCTCAACGCGGCGGCCTTCGGCCATCGCTACCTCTTCGGGGTGCTCGCCCCGGGGGGCGTACGGACGGCGCCGGACGGCGCCGTCCTCGAAAGCGGTCTCGGCCCGGTGCTCGACGAGCTTCGAGAGGTGGTCGAGTCCCTCTGGTCGACGAACTCCTTCGTCGACCGTCTCGAGTCCTGCGGCGTCGTCACCCCGGACGAGGCGGCCCGTCTCGGGCTCGTCGGACCTGTCGCCAGGGCCTCTGGGCAGAGCATCGACACCCGCAGGGACCACCCCTTCGGTCCCTTTGCCGAGCTCGAGCTCGACGTCCCGGTCCGGTCCACGGGCGATGTCATGGCACGGATGTCGGTGATGGTCGACGAGATCGAGGAGTCGAGACGGATGGTCACCGAGCTGACGGCAGCCGGGCTCGGCGCCGGCGTGGCCGACCTCCCGCGGGTGCCCGGGTGCGCCCTCGGGTGGTGCGAGTCGCCCCGTGGGGAGTCGCTCGCCTGGGTGCGCCTCGACGCCGAGGGGCGGCTCCGGCGCGCCCGCATCCGGCCGGCCTCGGCCCGCAACTGGCGAGCCTTCGACGACGCCGCCCGCTCGCGCAACGTCTTCACCGACATCCCGATAATCGAAGCCAGCTTCTGGCTCACCGTCGCAGGTCTTGCACGCTGATGGCCACCTGGTTCCTGCGCGGAGCCCGCCGGGGGGTCGTCACGACCCGCTACCCGGCGAGACCGGAGCCGTCTGCGTCGTCGCTCCCCACTCCTCCGAGCTTCGACCCCCGCCTCCTCACGCGCGCCGTGGCGGCCGACCTCGAAGCGTCGTGCCCCTCGGGAGCGCTCTATCGCGTCGACGGCTATCTCGTCTTCGACGTAGGAGCCTGCAGCGCCTGCGGGCGCTGCATCGCCGCCTCCGGCGGCGCTGCCCGCCCGAGCGGGCACTTCGAGCTGGCGACCTCGGAACGCGAACGTCTCTTGAAGAGGATCCCCATCGAAGGAGGATCTTTGCTCGGAGGAGCGCCATGAGCGAGAGCCCGACCCTGCCGACGTCTCCCCCTGCGAACCTCCGGCTCCTCGACGACGAGAGGGACGAGAGGGCCGCCGCCCGCCGGCTCCGTGAGGCGGCCGTCGCCATCTTCGGGAGAAGCCTCCACATCCGAACGATCGACACCGGGTCATGCGCCGTATGCGAGTCCGAGATCCGGCTCCTCGCCGCTCCCCACTACGACCTCCACCGCCTCGGGCTCTTCTTCACGCCCTCACCCCGTCATGCGGACGTGCTCCTCGTGACAGGTCCTGCCGTCCGGGCCTTCGACCCCGCTTTGATGAAGACCTACCACGCAATGCCCGAGCCGAAGCTCGTCGTCGCCGTCGGAGCCTGCCCCCTCGGCGGTGTCTACGGCGAGGACGAGCTCGTTCACGGCCGGCTCGAGAACGTCCTCCCCGTCGACGTCTTCATACCCGGCTGTCCCCCGAGCCCGCTGGCCCTCCTGCACGGGCTGCTCGTGGCGGTCGGCCGGCTCGCCGAGAAGGCCGGCGAGCTGAGCTTCATCGAGGGTACGAACGACTCGCGGGGGACGACGACGAGCGGGGCCATGCCGGAGGACCGGCGATGAGCACCGCCTGGCTCTGGGCTGCCGGTGCCGCCTGGGCGGCCGCCGCCCTGCTCGGGCTCGGCGCCAGGAGGCGTGCGCTCCTCTGGGCATCGGCCTTGGCCTCGGCCGCCGGTGGCCTCGCCGCCCTCGTCGGCGGCGTCCTCGTCGCCCTCAGTGGCAAGGGGTCCGAGACGCTCGTCGCCACGAGAAGCGTCACCGGGTCGCTCGACCTGCGGGCGACGCCGCTCTCGGCCGTCTTCATCGTTCTCCTCGGCCTCGTCACCCTCGCCATCGGCCTCTACGCCCCCCGCTACCACCATGCCGAGGGGGCCACGGCCACCTACCTGCTCGTGTTCAACCTGGCGGTGCTCGCCTCCTTCGGAGTCCTCGTCGCCGGCAACGTGACCACCTTCCTCGTCTCCTGGGAGTCGATGACGCTCGCCTCCGGTCTCGTCGTCCTCCGCCGTCACCGCGAGAGCCGGGTGGCCCATGGCGCCTTTCTCTTCCTCGCCCTTGGCGAGGCCGGCTTCGCCATGATCGTCGCCGCCTTCGTGATCATGGCCACGCAGTGCCACAGCCTCGACCTCGCGACGATCGCCGCTCGGGCGTCTGGCGTCCCCCTGTCCTGGAGGAGCGCGGCATTCGTGCTCGCCCTCGTCGGCTTCGGCTTCAAGGCCGGGCTCGTCCCCCTCCACATCTGGCTCCCCGAAGCCCACCCTGTGGCCCCGGCCGACGGCTCTTCCTTCCTCTCCGGTCTCGTCGTCAAGCTCGGGGTCTACGGCATCGTCCTCTTCGGGTTCCAGCTCGTCGGCCACGGCCCCTCCTGGTGGGGGCTCCTCACGATGGCCGTAGGCGCCATCTCGGCGCTCCTCGGGATCCTCTACGCCGCCATGGAGCGAGACTTGAAGCGCTTCCTCGCCTTCTCCACCGTGGAGAACGTGGGAGTGATCGTGACGGCTTTGGGCGCGGGGATGACGTTTCTCGACTTCCGGCGAGACGACCTCGGGACGTTCCTTCTCCTCGTCGCCCTTTACCATGTCGTGAACCACGGCGCCTACAAGACGCTTCTCTTCCTCGAGGCAGGAGTCATCGAGCACGCCACGGGGACACGCGACCTGAACGAGCTCGGCGGCCTCGTCCACCGAATGCGGGCGACCAGCGTGATCTCACTCGTCGGGATCCTCGGCATCGCCGCCCTCCCGCCCCTCAACGGCTTTGTCAGCGAGTGGCTCGTGTTCCAGGGGCTCTTCCAGGGCTTCCGGCTTCCCGGCCACCTCCTCGGGGCCCTTCTCGTGCTGGCAGCGGCGGCGCTCGCCCTCACGGCGGGCACGGCAGTCATGGCCTTCGCCCGTGCCTTCGGCATCGGCTACCTCGGCCTGCCGAGAAGCCGGCAGGCAGCGCAGGCGAGCGAGGCCGGGCAACCGATCCTCGGGCCCGGCATCCTCGCCGTCGCCTGCGTCGCCCTCGCCGTCGGGGCGCCGGCCGTGCTCGACACCCTCGACCGGGTGGTGCGGGCCGTCACGGGAGTCCAGCTCCATCGCATCCTCCTCCTTCCCAACCTGACGGTCATCCCGGCCCACACGAACTTCTCCGCGTTCTCGCCGACATACCTGGCGGTCTTCCTCGTCGCCGTGACCTTGGTGCCCGTGACCATCTACCTCGCCGCTCGCCCCCGGGGTCGGACGGGCAAGGTGCCGGTCTGGGACGGCGGGATACTCTCCTACAGGGCGCGCATGCAGTACACCGCCACGACCTTCGCCAACCCGACCCGGGTGACCTTCGACCGCCTCTACCGGCCGGAGATCCACATCGACCGGGCCTCGGAAGACCCGGCGGGAAGCTCCGGCCCGGTCCACTACAGGCTGCAGGTGAGACCTCTCTTCGAGGAGTACCTCTACCGCCCTGCCGCCCGCATCGTCCGCTGGCTCGCCCGCCTCCTCGAGCCGGTGCAGTCGGGAGACGTCAACTGGTACCTCCTGTACATCCTCGTGACCCTCGTCGTCGCCTACTTCGTGGCGGCCCGCTAGCGTGCGGCGGCCTTCGGAGAGCCGGGAGAGCCAGGTGGTGCCTCCGCGAGCGCTCCGTCTCTTCCTCATCCGCCACGGCCAGACGGCGCTCAACCAAGCCGGGCTTCTCCGTGGCGAGCTGGACGTGCCCCTCGACGCCACGGGCGAGCGCGAGATCGCCAGCCTTGCCGAAGCCCTCGCCGGCGTGAGGTTCCAAGAGATCGTCTCGAGCCCACTCCACCGTGCCCTGAACACGGCACGGGCGGTCGCGAGCGCCTCGGGCGGGGCGCTCAGAGTCGACGAACGGTTGCGGGACCGTTCCTACGGCACCTGGGCAGGGGCGTCCCCTGACGACCTCGTCGCCCGGTTCGGATCGATCGACGTCGCTCCGGGAGTCGAGCCGCCGGCGGAGGTGAGAAGGCGGACGCTGGCGGCTCTCGCGGATGCGGTCGCCGGGATGGTGGGCGACGGCGACGCCGGGGCCGGAGAGAGCACGGGGAGTACGGTTGCCGTCGTCACCCACGACGTCATCCTCCGGGTGCTTCTCGGGGAGCTCCTGCCGTTGCTCGATCTGGCAAGCCTCCAGCTCCCCACGGGCTGCTGGTCGGAGCTCGAGGGCACAGACGCCGGCGGCAGATGGCGGGAGATCTGCATCGGCGTGGGACCCTTCGAGACCCGGCGGCCTCGGCCCGCACCCGGCTGAGCCGCTCAGGGAACCTCGCGCGTCTCGTCGATCTCCCAGCGCCAGTTGCCGAGCTCGAATGCCCTCCGGATCAGTGAGGCCACCTGGCGCGTGGCATGATCTGGCTCGCTCGCGAGGCGAGCCAGGGTCAGCTTGCGAGCTTCGTTCAGAACGGCGACGTCGTCTCCGCAGAGGTCCGCCAGCTCGAGCGCCGCCTCGTTGATGCCTTCGAGATCGCTCGCGGCGAGCTCGTAAGCCCGCACGAGCACCCTCTCGGCACGCTCCCGAACGCTACCCACCGTCACAGCTCGCCTCCGCCAGCTCCTCTCGTCTCGAGCTCCAGGGCACGGCGGGCTGCCGCTCGCGCCTTCCCGCTCTCGACGGCGTGCCGCTCGCGCTCGGACTCGCTCGCGGACCGTAGCTCCTCCGCCCGGCGAGCGGCCGCGAGGATCGTCTCGACGGCAGCCTCGAGCTCCTCGCTCATGGCGACCTCGAAGCGTCGCCTTGCCCCTTCCAGGCGCTGCGAGATGTCCCAGCGTGCCCGACCCGCATGCTTCTCGAACTCGTTCGCGAGGTGAGCACGAGCCCGGGCGAGAAGGCGGCGGCGGCGAAACGGTCCCGGCAGCAGGTGGCTCACGGCGCGCCGAAGCTCCTCACCGAGCGGGTCGACCTTCAAGAACAGATAGAAGAAACGCTCGCGCTCTGCTGCCACCTCCGGCACGCCCACATCCGGCAGGCTGACTGTGAAGAGGTCGGCGGCGGCGGCGCGGACGTCGTTTATCCTCTTCTCCGTCCTGGCCCGAAGCCCTTCGGCGAGCGTGCGCCAGGCGCTCTCGACCCGCTCGGCCTCGTCCTGGCGGAATCGCTCGAACCCCTCCGTCACCGCCTCTTCGACTGCCCGCCTGAGCTCGCTCTCCAAGCGACCGACGGGAGCGGATGCGGCCATCTCGTCCAGCCTGGCCGCGAAGTCATGAGGCGCGGAGCGGGCGAAGCCGAAGAGCCGATCGGCGACCTCTGCCATAAGGGCGTTGACGTCGCGCTCGAAGATGGTCCGCTCGTCCCTTAGCTCCTGGCGTTGGCGTCCGGCTTCAGCCTGCAGCTCGACGACTCTGCGAGCAAGCTCCTCGCCTTCGAGCCGGAGGGCGGAGGTCTCGAGCGAGACGGCGTCGTCGAGGGCCCGTCCCAGGCGGGCAAGCTCACGCCTCGCCGTGAGGAGCCTGGCGGAGACGAGGTCCGTTTCGACGAACTGTTCGAGAGCGGCCAGGAGACCGGCGAACTCGCCGCAGGCGGTGTCTTCTGGGGGGCGTCCCGAGAGCCGGGCCGAGAGAGCCGCGCTCGCAGAGACGCACCAGAGCCTCTCGGCGCGCCCGAGCTCGGTCGCCATCTGCCCGGAGACGAAGCTCCGCACCTTCTCACGCTCGTCGGCGCCGAGATGGTCCATCTTGTTGAGGACGAAGAAGGTGGGAGCCCGCCGCTCCGCCAGGATCTTCAACAGCTCGTGCTCCTCGGCGGAAAGGGGCGAGTCCGCGGAGAGGACGAGGATCGCTCCGTCGGCGTCGAAAAGCGCCCGGCGGGCCTCGACGTCGTTGTGGCGGTAGATGGACCCGAGGCCGGGAGTGTCGACCAGCACCACTCCGGGCTCGAGGAGGTGAGCCGGGAGCTGCACCTCGACGCGGGCGACCTGCCTCTCGTTGGCGGGATTGCGCTCCTCGGTGACGTAGTCGGCGATCTCGTCCGCCGCGATCTCGTGGCGCGACCCGTCCGTGGACACCACGACTGCCCGCCTGCTGCCGAAGGAGACCTCGGTGGCGACGGCGGTGAGCGGGAGGACGCCAGAGGGGAGGGCGTCTGCGGCGAGAAGCGCGTTCACGAGAGTCGACTTCCCCCGCTTGAACTCGCCGACCACCGACACGTAGAAGCGTCCGAGCGCCAGCCGCTCGGAGAGCCGGCGAGCGCGCTCGCCGAGCGGGCTTGCCTCCCCGGCCGCTTCGACCAGCTCGGTCGCCGTCGTCGCCAGGCTCTCGAGCTCGCTTCCCACCGCCGGCCCCCTACCGCAGGACCGCCACGGCGGCGAGCATGGCCACGAGCGCCACGAGCATGTAAGTCATGTACGCCTCGAGACGGCCGGACTGGAGACGTTTGGCGACGCCGGCGAGGCGAATGTACAACGACCCGACGGGCCGGTACAGGTAGTCCTCAGCCGGCTCGACGACGCTCGCGCGGAGCTCGGCATGGGCGCCGTGCGTCTCTTCCTCCACGGGGTGCACCACCTCGGTCGAGTGCTCGGCGCCGAGGACGTTGGCGAGCACGTGGCGGATGGAGTTGGCGAAGCCGAAGGCGCTGTAGGAGTCCGGGCCGGCGACACCGCGAGTGGCCGACCTCCAGGCCGGCACTCTCCTGACCTTGAGATAGCGCCCTCTCGAGAGGAGCACGGCGGCGCCGAGGACGGCGAGGAAGGCGATCGGCATGACGACGAAGA
This sequence comes from Acidimicrobiales bacterium, assembly GCA_030037405.1. Taxonomy (GTDB): domain Bacteria; phylum Actinomycetota; class Acidimicrobiia; order Acidimicrobiales; family Bog-793; genus JOPF099. The sequence continues at coordinate 17,360 of JASHRK010000197.1, forward strand.
GCCAGGAGGGCGAGAGGATCGAGAAGCTCCGGAACACCGGTTGGAGAACCCACGGCGACTTTAGGGCGGACGCCGTCGCCGAGCGGGCGACGACGGGAACGAGCCCGAGCGAGAGATAACGGACGACCCACGGGGCCGCCGCCGAGAGCCCGAGGCAGGCCGACCCGAGGAGGACGAGCCCGCCGCGCCCGAGCCCTCCTCCGTCGAGGATCGTCGGCGCCTTCCGCCCGGGCTGGGCAGGGTGGTCGGACCGGCCAAGGAGGCTGAGCCCGACAAGGCGAACGAAGGTGAGGGCGGCGACGCCGGCGGTGAGGGCGACAAGCGCTCCGGCGCTCGCCATCGCGAGCCGGAGGGCGAGGGAGTGGACTCGGAACTCCTGCAGCAACGCCTCGAGGAGGAACCACTCCGAGACGAACCCGATCGTCGGCGGCAGGCCGGCGAGGGTGAGCGACCCGAGAGCGAAGGTCGTCGCGCTCACGGGGTGCGACCTGGCAACGCCTCGGAGCGCCTCGAGGTCGTCCGTGCCCTTGTCGAAGGTGAAAAAGGCTCCCGAGGCAAAGAGGCCGCATTTTGCCACGGCATGGGCGAGGACCTGGAGGCTGGCGGCGAGAAGCCCGACTGCGACGAGGTCGCGCCGACCCGTCGCCGCCCCGGCGAGGGCGACCCCGTAGCCGACCGTGATGAGACCGGCGTTCTCGACGCTCGAGTAGGCGACGACCCGGTTGAGGCCCGACTGGACGGCGGCAAAGGCAATCCCGAGGAGAGCCGTGACCCCTCCGACGACGAGGACGACGACCACCAGCCAGCCTGGCGGACGGCCGAGGATACCAAGGAACCGCCAGAGACCGTAGAAGCCTGCATTGGCGGCGAGGCCAGCCATCGCCGCCCGCGCCGGACCTTGTGCCTCCGGATAGGCGAGCGGCATCCACACCTGGAGAGGCGCGAGGCCGACCTTTGCCCCGAAGCCGACGACGACGAGCGCGAAGGCGGCGTCATGCAGGGCCCCCCCGGGCACGTGGCCGAACGAGGCGAGCGAGAGGCTCCGCGAGCTGGCGGCAAGGAGAAGGAACCCGAAGAGCAAGGCTGCCCCGCTCAGCTTCCCCATGCCGACCGTCACCCAACCGGCCCGCGCTCCCGAAGGCGAGCTGCGGCGCGACGCGGAGAGGAGGTAGAAGGCGATGGTGAGGCTCTCCCAGCCGAAGAGGAAGGTGAAGACGTCCCCGGCGACGATGATCACCGTCACGGCGCCGAGCATGAGGAGGTAGGCGGCGGCGAGCCCTCGACCCTCCAGCCTGCCCTTGACGGTCGAGAAGCTCACCATGCAGGAGGAGACGCATACGCCGAGCCCTCCCGTGAGCGTCAGGAAGAGGCCGGCGAGGCCGTCGAGACGAAGCGAGGTCTCCCCGACTCCGAGAGTCGACCCGAGCGAGAAGGCCGGCTGGGGATGGAGCACGCAAAGGACTCCTGCTGCTGTGGCGAGACCGCTGCCGCACATGCCCGCGAGGTAAGGGGCAACGCGCGAGACGATCCCCCTTGGAGCGAGCACGAGGTCGGCGAGGGCGCCGAGGCCGAGGCTGACGAGCGAGGCGAGAAGGAGGGCGCCGGTCATCGAGTCTCTCCCTCTCCCATGCCCTCCCCGAGGCGCCCGACGGCAAGCAGGATCCCGTGCAGGAGGCTGAAGGGACTGGGCGGGGAACCCGGCACGAAGACGTCCACCGGGACCATCGTCCCCACCCCGCCCCGGGTCGCGTAGCTCTCCGAGAAGAACCCCCCGCTGGCGGCGTCGGCGCCGGCGGCGAGCACGGCCTTCGGGTCGGGCATCGCCTCGTAAGTCGCCCTCAGGGAGCCCTCCATCCCGATAGAGCCCGCCCCCGTCACGAGGAGGAGGTCCGCATGTCGGGGACTCGCCGTGAAGTAGATCCCGAGGCGTTGGACGTCGTAGACGGGGTTCAACAGCGCGAGCACCTCCCATTCCTCGGAACCGTCCGAGCCGGCGTCGACGTGGCGGATGTGGACGGACTGCCTGAGGGCCCGCACACGGCGCCCGAGCTCGGACCTTAGGAGGGCCAGCTCCTCCCCAGAACCCTCGCCAGCGGGTACGACAAGGCTCGAGCGCCCGAGACCGGCAACCTCGTGCGAC
>JASHRK010000198.1 GCA_030037405.1 Acidimicrobiales bacterium
CCAGCGTTTCTTGTGGCCGAGCCTGCGCGAGGAGTTCGGGCGACTGCTCGGTCGCCCCGTCACCGAGTGGCTCGGCTACAGCGCCAACGGTGTGTTCCAGCAGACGAGCCACAACGACCCGCTTGTCTGGCACCACGACACGCAGCAGTACGCGGCAGCCGTGTACCTCACGCCCGACCCCCCACCTGGGAGCGGGACGAGCTTCTGGCGCGACCGCACCTACGGCTGCCGTCGCAGCCCCTCTCATTCCCGGGAGCAGCACCGCCTCGGGAGCGACGATGCGGTGAAAGAGGCTCAGTCGGTCGTCTATGACAGCTACAACCTGCAGCACCCTGACAACTGGGAGCTCGTCGAATCGATCGCCGGCCTCTACAACCGCCTGGTGATCTGGGACGCGAGGCTCATCCACTCGGCGACCTCGTACGAAGGCTTCATCAAGGAAGGGACGGCTGCGACGAGGCTCGTGCAGCTCTTCTTCTTCGACGCCGAATAGATGCCGCCGTAGTGCACCTCGTCGCAGAGCCTGCGAGACGGAGGCGAGCACTCTCACGGGCCCGCCTGATGAAGCCAGTGATCTGGGTGCCGGCGTGGGCGGCCTGCCTCACGCTCGGGTTATGTGCCTACCAGCTGTCCCTCCCGAATTCGCTTCTCGGTATTCACGGGCTCACGAACGCCGGCTACGACGACAGCGTCTATCTAGGGATGGCGATCCGCTTCGTGCACGGGGTCCTTCCCTACCGCGACTTCGACTTCGTGCAGCCGCCGGGTATCGGGCTCATCATGGCCCCCGTCGCGCTCGTGGGAGAGCTGATCGGGGCACGGGACGCCATGGCGATAGCAAGGATCCTCACCGCTCTGGCGGCAAGCGCCAACGCAGCCCTTGCCGCTCTGGCGCTGCGGCGTCACGGGACGCTCTCGATGTGGGTGTCTGGGACGGCACTAGCCATCTTCCCTCCCGCCTTCGCCGCCGATCACTCACTCACGCTCGAGCCTTACCTGGTGCTCTTCACTCTGATCGGTACGGTGCTCGTCTTCGGAGAGGACACCGACTCCTCCCGCACGCTGCTCCTCGGCGGGATCGCCTTCGGCTTTGCCGGGGCGGTGAAGACCTGGGCGGTGCTACCGGCGGCAGCTGCGCTCTTGTGCCTGCTGCCCAAGCGACGGCGCCTGCGGCTCGTCGCCACCGGTATGGCCCTTGGCTTCGTCCTCCCTTGCCTCCCCTTTTTCGGCGCCGCCCCCGGCGCGTTCGTGCACGACGTGATCGTCGCCCAGCTGTCGAGGAAGCACTCGGTGTACGGAGACCTCTCGGTCATGGAGCGGCTGTTGCTGATCTCCGGCCTGAAGAACTTCGCCGTCCTCCACGCCTCCACCGGGACCGTCACGATCGCCCTCGCCGCTGCCGCCGGCGTGCTGGTGGTCCTCTACGCCCTCCGTCGTCGCCACCTCTCCCGGCTGGAGGTCTTCGTGAGCGTCGCCGTCGCCTTCATCCTCGCCGGAGTCTTCGCCTCGCCCGAATTCTTCAACTACTACACCTACTTTCCAGGAACCTTTCTGGCATTGCTCGCCGGAGTGGCCGCATGGCTGGTCCGCGACGTGCTCGCCTCCTTCGTCCAGACCGGGCAACACAAGCGCACAGCCAGGACGAGCCGCAAGCGCCACCTTGCCGGCCTCACCGGCGTCGGCGCCGTGCTCGTCGTCGTGGGGCTCGTCGTGGCGCAGGACACGAGCTCCGCCGCAAGCTTCCTCGCGAGCTCCTTCGACCCGGCCGCCACCGTCGCAAGAGAGATTCCCGCCGGCTCCTGCGTGATCTTCGACTACCCGTCGATCGCCATCGCCTCGAACCGCTTCACGCCCCGGGCTCCGGGCTGCCCGGCGACCGTCGATCCCTTCGGCATGTGGCTCGCGCGCGACGACGGCGCCTCACCCCCGACGAAGACACCACCGCCGGCGGCCTTCTCGGCCAGCTGGCAACGGTGGATCGAGCGGGCGGACTACATGGTCCTCGCCTTTCCCGAGGACGAGTGGATCCCCTGGACATCCCAGATGCTCTCCTACTTCGACGCCAACTACGTGCTTCTCTCGTCGAAGGATCACGTATACGTCTACGACCACTTCGACCGTGCTCCGTCCGGGCAGGCAAGGACGCTCGTGGACAAGGGGATAGCTGTCGGAGACGCCGGCGATGCGAGACGAGCTGCGAGCTATTTCCAAGCAGCGCTCCGACTGGACCCCGCCGACGTCTACGCGACCTTCGATCTTGGCGTCACTGCACAGAACCGGGGGCGAGACAAGATCTCAGCCGGTTACTACAGGCGTACCATCAAGCTCGATCCCCTCGACACTTCCGCCATGTACAACCTTGCGATCATCTACGCGTCCAACCAGCCGAGCAAGGCGTACGCGCTCTACACGAGGATCCTCGCCATAAAGCCAGACGCACCCAGAGTCCAGCTCGACTACGGGCTTCTCCTGGTGAAACACGGCCACGTCAAGGCAGGTGACGCGCTGCTCGCGAAGGCCATCACCGAGGACCCGGCGCTGCGTTCCCAGCTACCACCCGGCGTGTCAGTCAAATAAGGAGAAAACCGCCTTGACGGGGACCCTCCTTGATCGCGATCAGGTTGGCACAGACGTAAGGGATCATGTGCTCCTCGTGCCATTCGCTTGGGTAATAAGTGACCAACCTGCTGACCTGAAAACGGGACTTGATCGGAGGAACGAACTGCGCATACTGCTGATCGGTGAAATACCAAAAGGAGTTCTCGTTGTAATACGCCACGTGCGTCGGATCCTGAAAGGCGCCACGACCCTCTGTGCTCGGGGTTAGTGACAACAGCAGGCCCCCGTGGGCAAGAAGGCGGTACAACTCATTGAAAAGGGCGATCTTGTCCGGGACGTGCTCCAGAAAGTCCACCGCTCGTATGACGCCAACGCTCGAATCGGGTAAGTCAATTCCCTGTGATATGTCGGCAACAATGTCTACACCCTCTCCGGCATACACATCGACACCGAGGTAACCTGGCGGCTTGTTGTGAGCGGCTCCTAGGTCCAGGGCCGCCAACCCTCGGCGCCCGCTCCACGCACGAGCGTTGGGTTCTATGTAGCGATCGTAGAGGACAACGGTCTCCTCTTGGATACGGACATTGATCTCAGCCACCCTCTGGGTGTTCCGAGAGTGAACCCGCTGTAGATAGAGACACTCATCGATGAGGTGAAAGTCGGCGAGTTGGTAGAGACGGCACATGATGTCTTGGTCGTCAAGCACGTCACGCGACGGGTCATAGCCGCCCGCACGGTCGTAGAGATCGTGGCGGAAGGCTCGCACATGGTTGGGAGCAAACCAGATGTAGCTGACGTTGTGCGGGTAGGGCTCCATCGCGTCGCACTGGAGCACCGTACGGTTGTCGACCTTCGCCTCCTGGTACGTCCAGCCGTTTCTCTCGTCGAAACGGGAATTGTCCCGGGAGCCGTCCTCCTTGATCTGAGCACACTGGCTGAAGACGAAACCCGCCTCCGGATGCTCGTCGAAGGCGCGCACGATGAGGTCCAGGGCGTCGGATCTGAGCTCGTCGTCGTGATCCAGCTCCACGAGCAACTCTCCGCGCGCAAGCGCACAGGCGTGACGTTTCGCCGCTCCGACCCCCTCGAGGTTGTCCTCTAGGACGATACGCAGCCGGGGATCTTCCATCGGTGGCCGCCAGCGGGCTCCCTGATTGAGCACCACGAGCCACTCCCAGTCCTCGAACGTCTGCGCTTGCAGGGTGGCGAGGCAGTTGTCGAGGTACTGGGGTTGGTGGCTGGGAGTGAACACACTCACGCGAGGCCGACGAGAGTCCTTACGGGAGCGAGCGGCAGGCCGCGTCCGGGACCCGGGCGCGCTGGCCCGCGGCTGGGACGCGGGCGCGGTGGAACTTGTAGGTCCTCTGGAGCTCACCGGTCCCCTTCGTAGCACGTCTCGAGCCGAGCGCCGCGAATATCACCTGGCGCGCCGCCCGGCTCGAGGAGCCACTCGGACATACCGGCTGCCACTGATGAGGAGCTCAGTAACCCTCGACGATGATCTCCGTCGTCGGGAACGTCGCCGTCCCACCGGTAACCGTCGCGTACTCTGGTGTGACCGTGTAGGTGTCACCGCCCGTGACGCTGACCGGGAAGGTGCCCGTGCCGACGAAGTTGGTACCTGCATCGCCCGACGAGCGGTTCGTCGTGTACGAGTTGGCCAGACCAGCGGCTTGCACACTGTCACCGGAGGTACTACCGGCGTTGACCTCGAATGACATGGAGCAGCCGTCACCGGAGTCAGCCTGCGAGCAGTCACCGCCAATCGTCACGTAGACGACCTTGGCGCCGGTGCCCGCCACCGTGAAGGTGATGGCGCCCGGACCGTCGGTGCTCGTCGCGTACGTGGTCGACGTCTCGTTGAAGCTCGTCGAGGAGGTGGTGTCCTCCGCCGTGAACCCGGCACCCTGCGCACCTGTGGCCCCGGTAGCACCCGTGGCCCCGGCGGCACCCGTGGCGCCCGTCGCTCCGGTGGCGCCCGTGGCGCCTGCAGAGCCATTCAAGCCCTGGAAGCCCTGGTGGCCTTGCGCGCCTTGGGCACCCTGGGCACCTTCGAGACCCTGGAAGCCCTGGTTCCCGGTGGCACCCGTGGCTCCGGTGGCTCCGGTGGCTCCCGCAGCGCCCTGGTTGCCGGTGGCACCGACGAGGCCTTGGAAGCCCTGGTTCCCGGTGGCACCCGTGGCACCATCTGATCCCTGGAAGCCCTGGTGGCCTTGCGTGCCCTGGGCACCTTGGTAACCCTGGTGGCCCTGGGGGCCTTCGAGACCCTGGAAGCCCTGGTTCCCGGTGGCACCCGTGGCTCCAGTGGCACCCGCGGCGCCCTGGTTGCCGGTGGCACCCGTGGCTCCAGTGGCACCCGCGGCGCCCTGGTTGCCGGTGGCACCCGTGGCTCCAGTGGCACCCGCGGCGCCGGTAGCGCCCGTGTACCCCTGGGCACCAGTCGCGCCGGCAGCTCCCTGGTTACCGGCAGCGCCTGTGTACCCCTGGGCGCCAGTCGCGCCGGCAGCTCCCTGACTCCCTTGGTTCCCCGTAGCGCCTGTCGCTCCGGTAGCGCCCGTCGCGCCCGTGGGTCCCATAGGTCCAGTAGCCCCGGTAGCCCCGGTAGCTCCGGTGATCCCCGAGAGTCCAGTGGTGCCCGTCGCTCCGGTGGCGCCCGTCGGTCCCATAGGTCCAGTAGCGCCGGTAGCACCCGTCGCGCCGGTAGCGCCTGTGTACCCCTGGGCACCGGTAGCGCCTGTCGCGCCCGTGGCACCGACGCTGCCCTGGAGACCCTGGAAGCCCTGGTAGCCCTGGTAGCCCTGTGCACCCGTCGCGCCGCCTGTCCCACCGGCCGCTCCTTGGGCACCCTGGGCTCCCTGGGCACCGTTGGCCCCGGCACTTCCACTCGAGCCCGCCGCACCTGCAGACCCTTGCGAGCCTTGCGAGCCCTGGGAGCCCTGCGCTCCCACGAGACCTTGGGCGCCTATGGCACCTGCAGACCCTGCAAAACCTTGGTGACCCTGCGCACCTCTCGGTCCGGTGCGCCCACGCTTGCCTCTTGGGCCCTGCTGGTCCCAGGAGATACGAGTCTCGCCAGGTTTGCAGTGCTCATGCTTGCGAACAATGTGCAGGACGCCCGTGGAATCGCTGTAGCAGCCGTAATACGTCCTGTTGTGGTCGTGGTGGTGCCGGACGGCAGCACTCGCCGCAGGAATGTTGAGAAACGATCCTGTCGAAGCCATCAGCGTGGCCGCTCCGGCAGCAACCACCGCCGCACGCGCTCTCTTCGGCGCCGTGTAGCGGCCCCCACCTTTCGCGCTCTTACCAGCCGCTTTGCCCGCCTTGTCTTGCCTAGCCATTGAACGCCCTCGCTTATTCATCTCCGCCGAGGCTGGTGACACTTGCGTCCTAGAGGCCTCGGAGTTCTTATCGTCGCCGCCGTAGAGATTTCTCTAACGACACTTGAAATGCAATTACTCTCTCTCAAACTGGGTGGACAATCTTGTTGTCAACCTCGCGATCCAAGAGAGGATCGCTCTGAACTCTCGGCAAATCTTCCCTGGGACTGAAGAGATTTCTCGGGAACTTGCCCTCTTCCTAGTCCAGACTCACGTCACTATCACAGACGATAGTGTGCGATTCATGACCTCAACATGCGCGATGGAACTCGCCGATCTGTTCTGGGAGTCCTTCCTCCGCCTCCGTCAGCCCTGATAGTAGCACTTGCAGAAGCGGCGAGCCGGCCTGTAGGCGGGGTTCTGTCCGCCGGTCGCCCGGCGGGGTGGCCATCCATCTAAGCGGCCTACCTGGGGACATCGGACGGGCAGCCCGTCCCCTACTTGGCCTTGCTCCTGGTGGGGTTTACCTAGCCACCCAGGTCACCCTGAGTGCTGGTGCGCTCTTACCGCACCGTTTCACCATTGCCTGTGCGCCGCCGGAGGCGTCGCCATCGGCTGTCTGTTCTCTGTGGCACTGTCCTTCGGGTCGCCCCGACTGGCCGTTAGCCAGCACCTTGCCCTGCGGAGCCCCGACCTTCCTCAGCCGCCCGGTTACCGAAGTAGTCGAGCGCACCGCGGCCACCCGGCCGGCTCGCCACCCACATTGTGCCACTCGTCCCGGTGACTTCGGTCCCCCGCTGCTCGTTCGTGTGATCGGAGCAGGCGGACCGGGGTCGCCCGGGGTCGTTGGCCCGGTCGGGGTCAGCTGACGAGGCCGGCCAGGTGGCCGGTCTCTCCAAACGAGCGGAGCGAGCGAGGGCTCACCGAGACACGTGTTATCGCTGCAATGCTGAGATGCATCCGCCAAGACAGCTCCGGTCCGGCAGCTATGGCCCATGTCGCAGCGGCCTTGATCGGACCCACGTGGCTTACGGCCACGATGTCGGCTCCCTCTGGATCGGCGGCGAGCTCCTCGAGCCAGCTCTCGACCCGTCGCTGCAGCTCCAAGAGGGTCTCGCCGCCGCGTGGGCGCCAGGCAGGGTCCGAACGCCAAGCGAGCCACTCGGCGGGATCGATCTCGTCCACCCGCCTGCCGTCGAGCGAGCCGTAGTCCATCTCCGTAAGCCGCGGCTCGACTTTCACCTCGACGTTACCGAGCCAAGCAGACACGACCTCTGCCGTCGCCCGGGCGCGCCGCAATGGGCTTGTGAGAACCAGCTTGGGTGTATCCGTGTGATCGAGGGCGAGGAACCGTCCTGCGGCCTCCGCCTGGCGTTCTCCGAGCGATGTGAGCGGTGGATCCTCCTGACCGAGGAGCCGCCCAGCCACGTTACCTTCGCTCTCGCCGTGACGCAGGAGGATCAGCACCTTGCCTCCGGGCCGCCGCTTGCCCTCCCGTTGCTCGGCGCCACCGAGGCGCCTCGGTGGCGCTGGCGACTCACGTCACCAGGATCCGGCCACACTGATCGCAGTAGACGATCTCGCCCGGGGTGGCGTTGAGGGCACGCTCGCGCTCGCTGCTGGGCAGTTTGAGATGGTAGCCGCTGCAGGTGCCCTCAACGAGCCGGGCAGCACCTATCCCTCCCAGGCGGGCTCGAATGCGCTCGTAGGAGGAAAGGAGGTCCGCTGGCAGTCCGAGTGCGAGCGCAGATCGTTCGTTCCGGCTTGCCTCTACGCCGGCATCGAGCTCGCTCTCCAGCTCCTTGATCCTCGCGGACACCGTTTCTCGATCCTTGAGCAGCTCGGACGCCTCGCCCGCCAAGGACTCGAGCTCGGCGTCGAGCACCTCGACCTGCTCCATGATCTCGAGCTCCTCGTCCTCGAGCGCCCGGCGATGCCGGGTGAGCGAGTCCATCTCGGTGCTCATGGCCTGAACATCCCGGTAGTCGCCCCCCTGCCGGAGCCGGGACTCGATCGCCTCTATCCTCGATGCGAACGTCGCCACCTGGGAGTCGATCTGCGACTGGCGTCTCGCCCGGTCCTCGCGGTCGGTGTCAAGCCGGCTCCGCCGAGTTTCGAGTTCCCGTGCGCGAGCCTCCATACGGGCGAGCTCGCCGCGTTCTGGCAGCTCCCGCCGTCGATAGAGGAGCTGGTCGATCGAGAGGTCGCACTCCTGCACTCGCAGCAGCAGCTTGAGAGGATCCGTCGACACACTGCCTGCCTCCCCGTCGGAGCCTGCGCTCGCTGGCTTCCTCGAACTCGGGTCAGGCGGCACGCATTGCGACCGTAGCCGCCGCCGACCGGGCGCGCTAACCGCCAGGCGATCCCGTTGGCAGTCCTCGCTCCCAGTCACCGCGAGGCGGCAGCGCGGCGCGCGACGACGAGCTCCTCGAGCAACTCCGGCGTGGCGCCCACCATCGGCATGCGCCGCGTCCCAGTGTCGAGCAAGAAGAGCTCGCGGTTCTCGACCTCGCACGCGACAGCGCCGGCCTCCCTGCAGACGAGGAGCCCTCCGAGGTAGTCCCAGACACCGTGGCCGCGGGGCCCGAAATCTGCGTAGGCGTCGAGAGTGCCGTCGGCGACGGCACAAAGGTCGAGAGCGGCCGCCCCAAGAGCCCGGTACTGCCGCCAACCGAGGTGCGCCGGTGGATAGCCTGACACGCCTATCGTCGCCTCCGAGAGCTTCGTCACGGGGCGCGGCCGGATCGTCTCGCCGTCGCGGGTCGACCCCTTGCCGCGCACTGCCTCGTAGGAGCGACCCGTCGCCTGGTTGACCACCAAGGCGGCTAGTGGACCTTCGCCGTCGACGATGCAGATGCTCGTCGCGTACCAGGGAAGA
>JASHRK010000199.1 GCA_030037405.1 Acidimicrobiales bacterium
CGTCTCGATCCCGCCGGAGGACGCGAGCGAGCACTTCGGCTTCCTCGGCATGTTCGTCGGGCTCGACGGTCCGGCGTCGAGCGAGCGGACCCGTGACCTCCTCGGCTGGGAGCCGACTCACGTCGGCCTCCTTGAGGACCTCGACGCGGGTCACTACTTCGAGGCGACCGCCGCCTGACACGTTGGGAGCGAGCTGCAGCTAGTCTACGCTACAGTAGATTATTCTGGCGTAGATTCGTCTGCGAGGTCGGTGGCAACATCGATGAGGTGCAGGTGCGGGTCGACTGACGCAGCCCGGTGCAGACCGGCGGTGTAGCCCCGCCTGGCAAGCAGCACGATGTCTAAGTCCTTTGCAAGCTTGAAACCCGCTTGAGCGAGGGCAGGCAGCTTGTACTCACGCAGGCGGGGCAGGATCGACACGTCGAGCATTCGCTCCTGCCACTTTGCTTCTCCCACGACGGTGACACTCCCGCGGCCGACTCCGACGATGTCGATCTCCTCGGTGGTACGTTCGCCAGCGCGACGTAAGTGATGCAGCGATGGTCCCCACCAGGCACCGACAGAACTTGCTCGAGACCCGAAACGCTTGCGTACGAAGTCGCGAGCCCAATCCTCGAACACGGGAGCGACGTGGTCCGCGAGCGCCGGCCTCACCTCTCCACGGAACAGGTCGGCAGGGTGTAGGCCGTTCTCGAGATCATCCTGGTAAGGGAAGACAAAGCGGAACCAGAACCGGAAGAAGGCGTCATCCAGGTGCCACTGCCCTCCACGGGCCTCTCGAGTAGAGAGCACCGGGAGGCGTCGGCGAACGATACGCATCTCCTCGAGCACGCTCAGGTACTTGCTCGCCTGCGATGCAGTGAGCCTGGCTCGCGAGGTGATCTCACCGAGCTCCTTGTCTCCGTTAGCCAGCTGGCTAAGCAGAGCAAAATAGACTTTTGGCTCCCGCAACTCCTGCTCGAGCACGGTCCGGGCCTCGTTCCACAACGCTCCATTGCGGTCGAGCACGTGCCGACAGACGACATCGCGCAGGGTGCCGCGACCGAGCTCGGCGAGGTAACGGGGCATCCCGCCCGCGACCGCGTAACGCTCCAATCTCTCTATCGCATCGAGGTCGGCCAGGAAGGGGCGGGCTTCGGGATAGGCCAACGGGCGCAGTTGCAGGGGGCGCAGTCGCCCGTGCAGAGGGCTTCGTACGCCCTGCAGCGACTCCATCTGTCCGACCAGCGACCCACATACCACTAGCTTGAGCTGCGAACGATCCGTTTCCTCCTCGAGGACCGCCTGTATCTCGCTCAGGACCTGCTCATTGCCCGACTCGGTGCCCGGCAGCAGCCAGGGAAACTCATCGATGACGACGAGCAGGCGCCGGTCCCGAGCGGTACGGAGGAGGACCCGGAAGAGCGAGGCGACATCGGGCAGCGCCGGCCGAACCCCGACCAGCGGTTCGAGGTATTGCGCGAACGCATCGAGCTGAGCACCCGTGTGCACCCGATGAGCAACGAGGATGGCGGCAGGCTTGCCGTGGGCAAAGCGGCGGAAGAGCCACGACTTGCCGACGCGCCGACGACCATAGAGGTTCATCGGCGTGCGGTCGTCGCCGCTCCACCACGACTCGAGAACCGCCAGCTCGGCTCTGCGGTCGAGAAAGGCATCCGCCAGCGGCCAGTCGTAGATATCGCCCGCGATCGGCAGGGCCGGATCGTGCGACGACACGCTGCGCTCCATCCCCAGTTCCTCCCGGATTAGCCTACGTTAGAGTAGTCTACTGTACAGTAGACTATCTTGGACCCCTTCACGGGTTGAATCTCGCAGTACGGAACCGTGCCAGCTCCGCGCTGGCAGCTGTCGCCTACACGCTGGTTGGGGTTGCCGCGAGAGATCGCGCCCGAAGGCTTCCGATCACGGTGTTGGTGTCGGGGAGCTGTTCGTCAGGCGCTACGAAGCGGGGTGATCTTCTCGAGCCGCTCAGCCAGCCGGTCCCGCTCGACTTCGATCTCGTAGCGCGTTTGGAGATTGAGAAAGAACCGTTCGCTCGTACCGAAGTAGCGAGAAAGGCGGAGAGCCGTGTCGGCGGTAATGCCGCGCTTGCCATGAACGATCTCGTTGATGCGACGCGGGGGGACATCGATCTCGATCGCGAGGTGGTGCTGGGTCACGCCAAGCGGTTCGAGAAACTCCTCGAGGAGGATCTCGCCGGGATGAATGGGCGCGGAGACCGGTTTGTAGCTCATAAAGCTCTCCTCAGTGATAGTCAACGATCTCGACGTCCTCAGGTCCCGTACCCGTCCAACGAAAGCAGATCCGCCACTTGTCATTGATCCGGATGCTGTACTGGCCTGCGCGATCGCCACTCAGTTTCTCGCGCTGGGATCGAGAACGTGAACTACCGACGCTGTGGTCGATCAGGCATCCCCGCCTGAGGCTTGACCGAGCTCAAGACCGCCGGAGGCGCGAAGGTGCTGGCCGGTGAGCCAGCCTGCCTCAGGGCTGACAAGAAACGCGACCACGTCTGCGACATCGGACGGGGTTCCGATACGCCCGAGTGGGGTGATTGCTCCCACGTCCTCGTCGGTGGAGTCCGGGTTCGCCCTGTGGAACATCTCGGTATCGGTGGCGCCCGGCGAGACGACGTTGACCGTGATCTTGCGCGGGGCGAGCTCCAGCGCGGCCACGACCGAAAGCTGCTCCGCCGCCGTCTTCGTCGAGCAGTAAAGCGACAGGCTCGGTTGCCGCATGACGGTGTTCGTCGTCGAGATGTAGATGATCCGACCTCCGTCTCGCAGGCGTCGAGCCGCCTCCTGCATACCGAACAGTGGACCTTTCAAGTTGACCGCGACCGCCCGGTCGAACTGGTCCTCGGTGATGTGCTCGATCCTTGCAACCATGCCTACGCCGGCGTTGGCGACGAAGATGTCCAAGCCGCCGAAACGATCATCTGCGATCTCGAAGAGACGGCGCATGTCCTCCACGCTCCCCTGGTCGGCCCGCACAGCTTCCGCCCGGCCACGAGCGGCGCCGACGACTGAGCAGACCTGGCCGGCTGCCTCCTCTGAGCGGAGATAACTGAACACGACAGCGGCACCATCGCGCGCCAGTCGCTCGACGATCGCCCGACCGATGCCACGCGAACCGCCCGTGACGATCGCCGCCTTGTCCTCCAAGGACCGCGCCTCCACGATCCCTCAGTCGTCGTCGGCGACGAGCTCGGCGAGAATCGCCCGCAGGCGGGGCGCACGCTTCAGCTCCTCCCGTAGCTGAGCGATGTCGTCCTTTCCGGCGAGCATTGGATGGCGCCGAAACGCCCTGCTCGGCGTGTACGAGCAGAAACGGACCATCTCCCAGCCCTCATGCCCCTCGCCCTGGAACTCGAGCAGCTGGAGGGTCGGCTCCGAGTGCTCGCGCACTGCAGAGACCTCTTCAACGATCTGACCCGAACCCCAGGGATAGTTGAACGCTCGCGGGATCTTTCGTGCCATTGCCGAAGCGTATGCGGCGGTCGCCAGGGACGTGGCCGAGCACGCCGAGTTCAGCGCACGCACCCGACAGCTCCTCGCCAGTGTGCTTCGGAACCTTCGGCCCCCGCTCGGTCGTGACGGCGGCCGCGACTCGAGGATCAGGTCCGTCCTCTCCATCCGTTGAGCGCACCTGGCGCATGTGCTGGGAGAGACCGAGCGAGAAGGACGCGGTTCCGCGAGACTGCGGCCATGGCTGAACACCTCATGGGTCCCGAGCACTTCGAGCTCTTCGGCTGGGCGCACGACGTCGAGCTGTCGCCCGACGCCCGGCGCCTCGTTTGGAGCGAGATCTCGATGGACGTCGCCGAGGACAGACCCGTCATGGGTTTGATGATTGCGCCGTCGGACGGGAGCGAGGCGCCCCGCCTGTTCACGAACGGGCCGACCGACTTCTCGCCCCGCTTCTCTCCAGATGGTCGCTCCCTCGCCTACCTCTCAGCGTCGGACGGTCCTCCGGCGCTTATGATCGCTCCCCTCGACGGCGGAGCACCGACCAAGGTGGCTGGCCCGGGTCCGGTCGGCAGCGCCGAGTGGTCGCCAGCAGGGACAAGCCTCGTGCTCGTCGTGGAGGTGAGGGACGAAACGGCCGTCGAAGGGCCTGCAGCTGCCAACGCCCCGACGGTTGTCCGCGGCGTCTCGCAGCGGCGCGACGGCGAAGGCTGGCACCGCGGGCGGCGGCACCTCTTCGTCTACGACGTGGCAACGACGCAGCTCCGTCGCCTCACGCGAGGCGACTACGACCACCACTCACCCTGCTGGTCCCCTGATGGGAAGACGATCGCTTTCCTAGCCGACCGCCAAGCGGGCCACGACCACCGGCTCGGCTGTGAGGACCTCTGGAGGATCCCGGCAAGCGGTGGGCGGCCACAGAGGATCACGAGGGGCATCGGCAGTGCAGGCCTACCGAGTTACTCTCCTGACGGAAGGCTGATCGCCTTCAGCGGTGTCGAGAGGCGAGCCGACCTCTACGACTGCGATACTCGCCTGCTCGTCGTCGATGCCACCGGTTCGGAGAGCCCGCGCCGGCTCGTACCGGGCCTCGACCGGCCGGTGACCTTCCGGTTGGGGCCGTCGCGGACCTACGCCTGGCTCGGACCGGACGAGATTGCCTTCAACGTCGTCGACGCCGGCACCATCTCCCTCTGGCGCGCCCGGATCTCCGATGCCCGTCCGAGGCCGATCGTCACGGGCGACCTCCAGGCAACCGGGCTGACGGTCGCCGGTCGAGGTCGGGCACAGAGGATCGCCTACGAAGCAGCCTGGGTCGACACCCCTTCGGAGGTCTTCACGGTCTCGCCGACCGGCGCATCGCTGGTGAAGGTGAGCCGAGCAGGCGAGCGACTGGCAAGCGCGGTCAGGCTCCTAGGGGCGACAAGGCACACCGCCACCGCGCCGGACGGCCTTTCGGTCGAGTACTTCCTCATGTCAGCGGCTAGCGCCCCCGCTCGCCGGAGCCGGGACGCGGCTAGTTCTCAACGGTCTGCCCGCTCTGGGCGAGGACGGCCGGCACCTGGGCCGCTCTACATGGACGTCCACGGTGGTCCGTCGCTCTACAACCCGATCAGCCAGCTCTTTCCCTACTACCAAGCTCTTGCGGGAGCCGGTTATTCGGTCGTCCTCCCGAACCCGAGGGGCGGGATCGGCTACGGAGAGTCGTTCCGTCAGCTCTCGATCGGCGATTGGGGCGGGGCTGACTACGCCGATCTGATGGCCTGCTGTGACGACGCCGTCGCCCGCGGCCTGGCGGACGGGCGGCGTCAGTTCGTCGGCGGCTACTCGTACGGCGGGTTCATGACCTCGTGGATCGTCGGCCAGACGGACCGCTTCGACGCCGCAATCATCGGAGCACCGGTCGTCGACCACGTGAGCCTGTTCGGGACGACCGACATCCCCTGGTTCCTCGCCGCATCGCTCCGGGGGGACCCATGGTCCGAACCGGACGAGGTCAGGTACCGCTCACCGCTCACCCATCTCCCCAACGTCACGACACCGGTCCTCTTGCACGTGAACGAGGGTGACCTTCGCTGTCCTCATGGCCAAGCCGACGAGCTCTACGCCGGGCTCGTCTGGCTGAAGAAGAAGGTCGAGTACGTGCGTTACCCGGGAGGTTCGCATCTCGCCTTCTTCCCGATGGCTGGGATGCCGTCCCAGAGTCGCGACAGGGCGGCCCGTTTCTTGGAGTTCCTCGGCCGTCACGGCGGGAAGCGAGTCAGCTAGTCCCCTAAACACAAACGTTCGCGCGCCATCGCCCTGGTAGCCGAGAGCGATGTCGACGTCGCTTCGCCCACTGTTCCACGACCCTCGAGCTCCACGAGCACGACTGCCTCCTCCGGTCCCGACGTCGCATGACGTCATCAGCGAAGAAGGTGGTCACCGCCAGCCGGTGGATGGTGGGGTACCTCCCCGACACCCCGCCTGAGCCAGGACATCAGCAGTCAGAAAATAGCCTGCTAGCTGGGAGCATCGCGTTGAGCGGGGGACGAGGACCGAACTCGCGTTCCCAGCTTGGGAAGCGCACCGGTCGGCGTCTTCGAGATGCAGTCAGGTGGCATAGCGCAGTGCAAGTGGCATTTCCGGTGGTCCACGAGTGACCGTCGATGACCGAGATTGCCCCGGGATTTCCGCCCGTTCGCGCACGGATCGCGTACGGAGAGTCGGTCCTCTCCACTTGGAACGTCTCGCCCCTTCGATTCGGCCCGCGTCACTAGAGGCCGAGACGGAGTTGCGCAGGGGCGAGCGCGACCTCGTAACTTGGCAGTGGGAAGAGGTCCTCGACCAGGTCAAGTTGGTGCGCGCCGCGGCTCACGAGCGCTCGGTTCCCCGAAGTGGCTCCGACACCAGTCCAGGCAATGATCGGCGCAGTACGACATCGCAGAGCCTCGACAGCTCCGGCCCATGTGCCGCCGCTACCCTCCTCGCACTCGACGACCAGGGTCGCAGTCGACATCGCGTAGATAAGCTTGTTGCGACCCATGGCATTGGCGACGGAAAACCCTGCGGTGGGCTTGTAGGGACAACACAGGCACAGCTGGCCGTCGTTGACTGCGCGCCGGACCTCCGAGTCGCGGGCGAGTCGCAAGAGGGAGTCAGCGAGGACTCCGACGACCTGGCCCCCGGCATCGACGGCGGCGTTCATAGCTAGTCGGTCCACGCCCTTGGCACCCCCGGAGATGACTCCGAGTCCCGCCTTCACGGCCGCCAGCGCCGCCTCGCGAGCAATTTGTGAACCTCGCTCGCTCACAGACCGTGACCCAACTATCCCGAGAGCACTGTGCCCGAGAAGGCCGGCGTCGCCTAACACGTACAGCAGGGGTGGCGTGGCTCGGCCGAGGCGCTCCTTCATCACGACCGGGAATTGCTCGCACAGCCCGCCCAGAAGCTGCAAGCCGCTCTGTTGGGCGTCATCGAGAGCGAACGCGAAGGATGTCGCCGCGGCGAGGAGAGTGCCGATCCGCTGTGCCATCGACTCGTCGACCTGCGCTATCTCGCTTATCTCGTCCGGTCGTAGACCGAGAAGAGCACCGAGATCGGGAACACACTCGACGACGGCCCAGAACTCAGCCGCTTTGAGCGGAGACGCTTCTGTCTCGACGAGCCGTTGGGTCAGGAGCAACGCGACGAGATCGGGGTCCGCGAGGCGAGTCATGAGCTCACCGCTCGGGCAAGGACGAGCGGGTAGACCGGGCCAGAGCCTGCCTCACGGAGCGCTGCGCCGATCACAGTCAGAGTCCAACCGGAGTCGATGATGTCATCGACCAGCAGAACAGGGAGCTCCATCACAGGTCCAACCACCTCCAATGCACCGTAGACGTTACGGAACTGCTGCGCCGAGTTCTCCATCTCCTTCTGAGGTCGACAATCCCGTACGCGGCGGACGACGTCCTCGACCGGGAGTGCCAGTCGGGCTGCGAGCCGCCCGGCGAAGTCGGGCACCAGGTCAGGGTGTCGAGAAGAGGGCACATAAGCGATCCAACCTGGAGCGGGGTCTGGCTGCCAACGTCGGATCATTTCGGCAGTGCCCTCGACGAGTTCATCGGGCAGGCCAATGCC
>JASHRK010000200.1 GCA_030037405.1 Acidimicrobiales bacterium
CGAGCAGGGGGCGGAACCGGGCCGCCGAGATGTCGAGATCGACCGCGTTGCAGACGATCTCACCCGTCTCCTCGACGATGTCCAGCTCGACCTGCTCGCACCCGCGGAAGCTGCCCGCGTCGAAGTCCGGGCGGATGCGGATCCGGTAACGGCGAGGAAGTGCCGTGCGGCGAAGGCGGAAGCTCTCGTCGGGAGAAGACGCCGGCGATTTCACGCGCCGGATCATAGATGATCTGACTTGCAGCTACGCCCTTCCGCAAGCACCTTTTGGAACCGCACGACGGGCGTCAGCGTGAGACCAGTCGCGGGTCGAGGACGTCACGCAGCGCGTCACCCACCAGGTTGAAGGCGACGATGACGAGAACGAGGATCACGAGCGGAGGCCACAGCATCCACCAGTAGCCGTCGGCGGCGTACGTGACCCCCTGGGCCACCATGCCCCCCCAGGTGGCGGCCGGGGGGGGCAGGCCGAGGCCGAGGAAGGACAGGGTGGCCACCACCAGGATCGCGTCGGCGACCTGGAAGCTGGCGTTCACCATGATCGTGCCGAACGTGTTCGGGACGAGGTGACGGCGGATGCTGTGCGTGGTGTTGCCACCCATCACCGTGGCCGCCTGGACGAATTCGCGGCGCCGGAGCGAAAGCGTCTCCGCTCGTACGAGCCGGGCCGGGCTGAGCCAGGAGAGGCAGGAGATGACGAGGATCAAGACGACGAGGGTCGGGCGGAAGACCGAGCCGATGAAGATGATGAAGAAGAGCGTGGGGACTGCGAGGACGACGTCGATCAGCCTCATCAGCAACGAGTCGAGAGCCCCGCCGGTGTAGCCGGCGACGACTCCGTAGATCGTCCCGAAGAGTGGTGCGAGCAGGCCGACGGCGAAGCCGATCTCGAGCGAGTTCTGCCCGCCGACCATGAGGCGCCCCAGGACGTCGTAACCCTCGTCGTCGGTCCCGAGGAGGTGGTGGAGGCTCGGGGGGAGCGTCACCTGTGTGAGGTTGGTCGTGATCTGGTTGGTGTGGTACACGAGCGGGCCGATGAAGCAGAACGCGACC
The DNA here is from genome assembly GCA_030037405.1 of Acidimicrobiales bacterium. GTDB lineage: Bacteria > Actinomycetota > Acidimicrobiia > Acidimicrobiales > Bog-793 > JOPF099. Next base: position 1,054 of record JASHRK010000200.1, read on the forward strand.
ACGCCAACGACGATGGTGAGCCCGGCGATGGCGAGCCGGTTGGCGAGAAAGGCGCGCACCGAGAGGCCCCTGAGCGACGCCACCGGCGTCGTGACTTCGATCGTCCCGAAGTCGGGAAGCTCAGCGAGGAACTCGCCTGCGTCGCCTGTGGCGGACTTCACTTGGGCTCGGCCAGACGAATTCGTGGGTCGAGGCCCACGTAGGCGAGGTCGGCCATGAGGTTCCCGGCGACGACGGCGACCGCCACGACGAGGGTGATCCCGAGCTCGAGGGCGTAGTCGTGCCCGGTGGCGGCGTCGTAGTAGGCGAGGCCCGTTCCCGGATAGTTGAAGAGGTACTCCACGACGAGCCCTGCGGTGAAGATGCCGGGCAACGTCATCCCGACGAGCGTCGTCACCGAGAGCAGGGCGTTCCTGAGGACGTGGCGGAGCAAGACGAGCCGCTGCGGCAGTCCCTTCGCCCGGGCGGTCCGGACGAAGTCCTGTGCCAAGGTGTCGATGGCGGACGAGCGCATGTAGCGGCTGAAGAGCGGTATTCCGAGGAGGGTCAGCGTGAGGATCGGGAGCACCAGCCCCGCCGGGTCGGCGAGCACGCCCCCGACGGTCGTGCTCTGGGGCGCTTCGGCCGGGAGCCAGTTCAACTTGTCGGCGAAGAGCTCGAGCAGCAGGACGCCGACTGCGAACGACGGCGTCGCGTAGAAGCCGAAGAGCAAGACGGTGAGCACGTGGTCGGTCGCCTTGCTCCGGCGCGTCGCCTGGAGCACGCCGATCGGGATCGCCAGCAGCACGGAGAGGGCGAAGGCGGGGCCCACGAGGACGAGGTCCTTCGGCACGTCCTGCGCCAGCACCGTGTCGACGCTCTCGTTGAGGCGGAACGACCGGCCGAGGTTCCCGTGGACGAGGTGGTCGACGTAGATCAGGTACTGGACGACGAGCGGATGGTCAAGACCGTTCTGCCGGTTGAACTCGGCCACCTGTGCGGTGCTCGAGTGGGGGCCGAGGATGCCTCGCGCGAGTGTGCCCGGGAGCAGGTGCTCGAGCAGGAAGGTGATGATCGTGACCCCGACCACTACGACCAGGGCGTGGAGCAGGCGACGGACGAGGTAGGCCGTCACCCGTGATCACTTCGTGAAGTACCAGGACTCAGGGTTGATGCCGAGCAACGGCTGTAGGGGCAGCGCGCCGTGGAGGGTGCTCTTGACCATCGCCAGGCTGAGTGGGGCTTCCGGGAACCACCACTCCGGCAGCTGTTCGGCCACCACCTTCTCTTCCTGGTAGAGAGCCGAGAGGCCGGACTCGTCGTCGGCTGCCGTGACAACGCTGTTCACCGCCGGTGTGGAGAAACTGTTGACGTTGAAGACACCGCTCGTGGTGAGGAATGTTCCTCCGGTCGGGTAGACGGTCGGCCCGTAGAGCCAACCGCCCCAGTCGTGGATCTGCCACTTGCAGGTGGACTGGCTCGGCTTGCACGGAACCGTATCACTGAGCAGCTCGCCGAACGGCTGGCTCGTCAATGTCAGCGTGATGCCCGCCGCGGTCTCCAGCTCGGAGCGGAAGAAGCCGAACATCGACGCGTCGTAGCTGTCAGAGGTTGTGTAGACCATGTCGAAGGAGAGCTTTTCCCCTGCGGTGATGCCGGCGCCGCAGTCGGTGGGCCCGGTTCCCGGGCGAACGCACGTGCTCACGCCGTTGGGCACGATCTTCCAGCCGTGGTGCTTCAGCGTGGACACGGCTTTGGCAGGATCGTACGGATAAGGGTTGACCTTCTCGCTCGGGCCTTCGAAGTTGGACGGGGGCTCGGTCGGCACCGGGCCGTAGGTCGGGTAGCCCCAGCCGCGCATCGCGGCCTTGACGTATCCCGGCTGGTCGATCATCTCCTGGACCGCTTGCCGGAAGTAGAGCTGCTTGAAGATCGGTCCAGCGCTCGGGTTGTTGAAGTTGGCGGAGATGAAGTTGATGTCCCAGAGGTACCAAGGCATCATCGTGTAGCCCGAGATCGGGCTCGCCGGGGTCTTGCCGCTCGAGGGCTTCACCGGAGCGTCGACGATCGGGAGGTAGCCGAAGTCGAGCTTTGTGCCTGATTTGAGGACGCTGTACTCGGATGTGTCGCTCGTGAAGGGCAGCTCGACGAATTTGGAGAGGTACGGCTTCGGGCCGCCGGTGTAGCGGGAGTTCGGCACGAACGTGGCCTCGCCCGACGAGGTGAAGGCGGAGAGCGTCCACGGACCGTCGACCGTCTTCCATATGGGGCTGGTCGCGAAGTCGCCGGTGTTCTCGGCGAGCTTGTTCAAATAGCTGTACACGGCGGCGCAGCCGGAGACCGAGGTGGCGCAGTTCCCCTTTGCCGTCGCACTCGTGACGTCCCAGGCGAGTGGGATGGGGGTGATCTGTGCGAGCTCCTCGTACGTGAGCCAGCGAGTGGAGTAGGTGCGGTTCATCTTGAAGACGACCGTGTAGGTGCTCGTCGCGCTGTAGCTGACGACGTTTGTCGGGAAGTCGCCCGGCACGAATCCGACCCAGTTCGTCTTCTCGGCCTCGAGGAGGTTCATCCAGAAGACCACGTCTGCGGCGTCGACGTGCTCACCGTCCGACCAGGTGTAGTTCGTCTTCAAGTCGATCGTGATGACCTTGTCGTCGTCCGAGAATTTCGGCATCTGCGCGAGGCTGTACGTCGGGTCGACGTCGATGGTGGATCCGTCGCCGTACCAGTACAAGGGTCGGTACATGAGCCACTGGAACTCGGTCGCGTTCGCGTCGTTGTAGTACTCGGGGCTCATGAAGGGGAAGATGTAATTCGGGGGGAGCCCGGCGCCTTCGGCGAACGTCACCGTCCCGCCGTGCAGTGGCTTCGACGCCCGCGCAGTCGGGTTGGCGACGCTGGTGCCGGACCAGGCTGCGAGCATCAGCGCGCACGCTCCGCCCAGCCCCAGGGCCCGGAGCGCTCTCTGGCCGATTCGGTGCCTCCCTGAGTATCCCGTGTATCCCGTTCCGTAGAGCCGCATGAAGATCTCGCCCCCCTCGCGTCACCGGGCTTCCTCGTGCGATTTCCTGTCGGCGAACCCGCCCGGAGCCGTGACCCACCTGCGACACGCTCAGCGCCGTCGGCAGTCGATCGCACGAGAGCTGGACGCTAGAAAGTATCCACCCACGTCACGCGACCGTCAAGCACATCGTATATCATTTTGGCGCATGGAGTTGACCGGTGGCCAGGCTCTCGCCCGACAGCTCGTCATCGAGGGGGTCACCGACATCTTCGGCATTCCGGGCGTGCAGCTCGACTTCGCCATGGACGCCCTGACCGAGGTGAGCAGCCGGCTCACCTTCCGCAACACGCGGCACGAGCAGGCGGCGACCTACATGGCCGACGGCTTCGCGCGGAGCTCGGGCGGGATCGGCGTCTCGATGGTGGTGCCCGGGCCCGGGGTTCTGAACGCACTCGCGGCGCTCTCGACGGCGTGGGCTTGCAGCTCGCCGCTGCTGTTTCTCGCGGGCCAGGTTCCGTCGAGCTCCATCGGCTCAGGCCGCGGGCTCCTGCACGAGATTCCCGACCAGTCGGGCATGCTCGCTCGATTGACGAAGTGGTCGGCGCTCGCGCAGAGGCCTGCGGAGGTCCCGGGCCTCGTGCACGAGGCTTTCGTGCAGCTCCGTTCGGGGAGACCGCAGCCGGTCGCCCTCGAGCTGCCGCCCGACGTGTTGGCGGCCAACGAGGCGGTGTCCCTCGTCGACGAGGCGGCTGCCCCGCGGCCGCTCCTGCCGGACGAGGCGCAGGTGGATCGAGCAGTGAAGTTGCTCGGCGAGGCGCGCCGGCCCGTGATCTACGCGGGATGGGGCGTGCAGGCCGCGGGCGCCGGGGGAGAGCTGCGCCGTCTCGCCGAGGTGCTCGGATCCCCGGTCGTCATGAGCCAGCACGGGAAGGGCTCGATCGACGATCGCCATCCACTCGCGCTCACGAGCCTCGGCGCTCCCGACGTGCTGCGGCAGGCCGACGTCGTCCTCGCCGTCGGGACGCGCTTCGTCGAGCCCGATGGGAGCGCGTTCGAGCTTGCGGAGTCGGCCTCGGTCATCTTGCTGAACGCCGACGAGGAATTGGTCGTACGGCACCGCGAGGTGGAGCTCCCGCTCCTCGGTGACGCGCTCGTGGGCTTGCGGGCGATCGCCGAGGGCATCGGAGCCGGCGGCGCCCGCGCCTGGGAGGTGGCCGAGCTCGACGCGGTCCGGCGCCGGTGCGCAGAGCAGATCGCCGAAGTCGAGCCGCAGGCGGACTTCGTGCGCGCCCTTCGCGACGCGATCCCCGAAGACGGGATCCTCGTGACCGAGCTCACGCAGGTGGGCTACCTCGCGCAGGTGGCGTACCCGGTCTACGGGGAACGCACCTTCCTCACCCCGGGCTATCAGGGCACCCTTGGCTACGGCTTTGCCACCGCGCTCGGCGCGAAGGTCGCGAACCCGCAGCGGGTGGTCGTCTCGATCACCGGAGACGGCGGTTTCGGGTGGAACATGCAGGAGTTGGCGACGGCGCGTAAGTACGGCATCGGGGTCGTGACGGTCGTCTTCAACGACAACGCGTTCGGCAACGTGCGCCGGACCCAGATGGACCGCTTCGGCGGGCGCCTCATCGCGAGCGACCTCGTGAACCCGGACTTCGTCGCACTCGGCGCGGCATTCGGGATCCGTGCGATTCGGGTCTCGACTCCCTCGGAGCTCACGGGCGCGATCTCGTCGCAGC
>JASHRK010000201.1 GCA_030037405.1 Acidimicrobiales bacterium
CTCGGCAAGGCTTACAGGGACCTCGCCGTCGGGCCCGTCGACCCGGAGGCGCTCAGCTCGCTCGACGCCGTCTTCGTGGCCGTCCCCTCGGGAAGCTCGCAGGAGCTCGTCGCCGCCATCGCTCCACGTGCCCGGCTCGTCGTCGACCTCGGAGCTGACTTCCGCCTCAAGGACGAGAGCCTCTACCCGACTTGGTACGGCTTCGACCACGCCCACCCGGAGCTGCTCGGCACCACCGTCTACGGCCTCGTGGAGCTGGCACGCCCGCTCCTTCGCGGCGCCTCCCTCGTGGCGGCCCCGGGCTGCTACGTGACGGCGGCCTGTCTCGCCCTCGCCCCGTTCTGCAACCAGGGACTGGTCGAGACCCATGGGATCATCGTGGACGCCGCCAGCGGCACCTCCGGAGGAGGGAAGTCTCCGAGCGCCGCCTTCCATCACCCGGAGGTGAACGAGAGCTTCAGCGCCTACAAGGTGCTCACGCACCGGCACACCCCCGAGATGGAGCAGGCGCTGCTCGCCGAGGTGCTCTTCACTCCCCACCTCGCCCCGATGACGAGGGGCATCCTCGCCACCTGCTACGCCCGCATCCAGCCCGGGTCTGGCGTCGACTCGACGGCCGCCGCCATAGAGGTGCTCCGGACCGCCTACTCGAACGAGCCCTTCGTCAACGTCAGCGAGGAGCTCGTCTCCACGGCGGACGCCTACGGCTCGAACGTCGCCCACCTCACAGCACGCGTCGACGAGCGCACCGGATGGCTCGTGGTCCTCTCCGCCATCGACAATCTCGTGAAGGGAGGCTCGGGACAGGCGATCCAAGCGGCCAACGTCGCCCTCGGCCTGCCCGAGACCGCCGGCCTTCCCCTCGTGGGGCTCGCACCGTGACCCACGCGATGCCGCTCGGGTTCAGCGCCGCCGGGCTGGCAAGCGGGATCAAGGCGAGCGGCACGCCCGACCTCGCCCTCATCGCCGCCGATCCGGTGAGGCCCGTGAGCGCGGCGGCCGTCTTCACGAGCAGCCTGGCGGCTGCTGCGCCTGTCAGGCTGAGCCGGGAGAACCTGAGGGCATCGGGCGGCATGGCCGGAGCCGTGATCATGAACAGCGGCTGTGCCAACGCCGCCACAGGCGCCGAGGGCGTGGCGGCGGCCGAGGCAATGGTGGCCGCCACTGCGCGCGCTCTCGGCCTGCGCTTTGAGCACGTCCTCGTCTGCTCGACGGGCGTCATCGGCCAGCAGCTGCCCGTCGAGCTTCTGAAAGACGCCATACCGGAGGCGGTCGCACGGCGCGCCAGCTCGGAGGAGGCGATGTCGGCGGCGGCCCGCGCCATCATGACGACCGACACCCGAGAGAAACATGCCTCCGCCTTGCTCCCGTCCGGCGCCCGCGTACGGGCGATCGGGAAGGGGGCGGCCATGATCGCTCCGGACATGGCGACGATGCTCGCCGTCCTCATGACGGATGCGCCCGCTTCTCCACACGAGCTCGACGTCGCCCTCCGCAGTGCCGTCGCCCGCTCCTTCAACGAGCTCTCGATCGACGGGTGCACCTCGACCAACGACACCGTCATCGCCCTTGCGAGCGGCGCGGCGGCCGAGAGCCCTAACGCTCCTCCCGCCGACGGCGGTGCTGCGCTCTGCGCGGCGTTCACCACCGTCTGCCGTGATCTCGCCCGGCAGATAGCGGCAGATGCCGAGGGGGGGACCAAGGTCGTGCGTGTCGTCGTGACCGGTGCGGCCGACGACGAGAGTGCTCGCCGGGCCGCCCGCACGGTGGCGGACTCCAACCTCGTGAAGGTCTCCTGGTACGGCGCAGATCCGAACTGGGGCCGGGTCGTGGCCGCCCTCGGGGCGGCCGGGATCACCTTCGACCAGGGTCTCGTCGAGGTCGCCTACGGGGAGCACGTCGTGTGCCGGGGCGGAAGCCTCGCCGAGCACGACAGCCAACGCGTCGCCGCCTACCTGGCAGGCGAGGAGATCGAGCTGCGTTGCGACCTCGGCCTCGGCCCTGGCAGCGGTGAGGTGCTGAGCGCCGACCTCACCCACGGCTACGTGGACGAGAACATGGGGCTGTCGTGACGGCGACGGCGAGGACTGCGTCGTCACCCGAGACGAAGGCGGCGATCCTCTGCGAGGCCCTGCCTTACATACGGCGCTTCGCCGGGCGCGTCGTCGTCGTCAAGTACGGCGGGAACGCCCTCGCCGGTGCAAGCGCGAGCCCGATGAGCGGGGAGGGGTCACTTGCCTCCTTCGCCGAAGACGTCGTCCTCCTGCGCACCATCGGGATCCAACCTGTCGTCGTCCACGGGGGAGGGCCGCAGATCGGGGCCCTCATGGCCCGGCTCGGCAAGGAGCCCGAGTTCCGGGACGGGCTCAGGGTGACCGACGCCGAGACGCTCGACATCGCCCGCATGGTGCTCGTGGGCAAGGTGAACCGGGACATCGTCGGCGCCGTCAACACCCACGGTCCCCTCGCAGTCGGCCTCTCGGGCGAGGATGCCGGTCTCATCAGCGCCTCGCCCCGCGACCCGGCCCTCGGTTAC
>JASHRK010000202.1 GCA_030037405.1 Acidimicrobiales bacterium
CGGAGTACCAGATCACTGCCGTGAGCAAGCGCCTGGCCGGGTATTCGCAAGAGTCCGACTCGCTGATAAGTCCGGAGTACTGGTACTTTAAGAAGAGTTGAACACGACGACGTATGTGACGTAATTATGTGCGACACTTCGTGGCGACCGGCCTGCATCGTTGGGAACTCCTGGGCGTGCCCCTTCGTGGTGCAATAGACGCCAGCTTGGTTGCTGGGCTCGCTGCCCGGGGGCGTGACCTAGAGAAGGAATATTTCTGTGCTACGGAGGATCTTGGCTGTGCCAAGGACGTCTCACTCCTAGGTGGGTGGTAAGCGCACTAAGGGGAGTACTAGTGCTCCTATCAGAGCTGACGTGGTGCGGGTCCGCCCCCGCCATGGTGGGTCGGCGGGTTAAGGCGCTCGGCGCCTGAGCAGAGTGGCACAGCCGAGGTGTATGGCGAGGAAGAAGGAGGACAAGTGAAGTACATGACCGGAGGTCGGATCGTAGTCGATGCCTTAGTGAAAAATGGCGTGGAGCATGTGTTCGGTATTCCCGGGACCCACAGCCTTGCCATCTACAAGTGTCTCCCCGGGAGTGGGATCAGGCACGTGACTCCCCGGCATGAGCAGGGTGCCGGTTACGCTGCCGACGGCTACGCACGGTCGACCGGCCGGCCTGGCGTCTGCCTCGTCACCACGGGCCCCGGAGTGACGAATATCGCGACCGCGCTCGGCCAGGCATACTCGAACTCGGTCCCGCTCCTCGTCGTGTCACCGGGACTCCCTTTCTCGATCGAGGGAGGCGACCGCGGCTATGTGCACGAGACCAAGCACCAGAGCGGCGTCACGGGGAGCATTGCTGCTTGGAGCCACAGGGCGATCTCGCATCAGGACCTGGCCGACGCGCTGCGGCGTGCCTTCACCTTCTTCGGACGGGGACGGCCGAGGCCGGTCCACATCGAGGTTCCGATCGAGATCCTCGAGCACGAGGGCGCAGTCGACGGGAGTCTTGCCGCGGAGACCACGTTCGCGCCGGCTCCGTCGGCCGAGGAGATTGACGAGGTAGCTCGGGCGCTACTCGGTGGGCCAAAGAGAGCGCTGGTTGTCGGAGGAGGTTGCCGGCAGGCGGGCAAGGAGGCGACGGCACTCGCGGAACGCCTTGGCATGCTCGTCGTTACCACGTTCAACGGAAAGGGAGTGGTGTCCGAGCGTCACCCTCTGTCAGTTGGAGCATCGATCCAAGTTAGCGCCGTAAAGCACTATCTCGACAGCTGCGACGTCGTTCTAGCCGTCGGCACTGAGCTCGGAGACTCCGATCTGTACGGGGAACCGTTGCGACCGTCCGGGGCGTTCGTGCGCATCGACGTAGACCCAGCTCAGCTGCAAAAGAACGTCACCGCTCAGATTGGCATTGTTGCAGACGCAAAGCTCGCGCTCGAAGCATTGGTCGAACAGCTCTCGTCGGTGGACGAGCCTCGTCACAGTGAGGAGCAGCAGACCGGAGCGGAGCGTGACGCGCTCGAGCTCAGAACGCGGATCAGCGAGGAGTTGGCGTCGGAACTCAAACCCTGGCGCCCGATCCACGACGCACTCGAAAAGGTGCTTGACGCCGACGCAATCGTTACCGGCGACTCGGCGATGGTGTGCGACGGGATTGCCTACCTTCTCTCCCTGACGGGTCCCTCGCAACTCCTCTATCCACAGGGGTTCTGCACGCTCGGTTACAGCCTTCCTGCCGCGATCGGTGCCAAGCTGGGCCAGCCTGAGCGTCAGGTGCTCGCGATCTCGGGCGACGGTGGGCTCATGTTTACGTTGGGTGAGCTTGCCACCGCTGCAGAGCTTCGGCTCGGTCTCCCTGTTCTGGTGGTGAGCAACGGGGGGTACGGCGCGATCAGACGACAGCTGAAGGCGATGAACGCCGAACCGATCGGAACGGACTTTCCGAGCCCGGACTTTTCCCTCGTGGCGAAGGGACTCGGATGCGAGGGCGTCCGCGCGACCGCCGAAGGGCTCCTTGTGGCCGTGGAAGAGGCCTTCGCGCGGGACCGACCAACCCTCATACAGATCGAGGCTCTGCCCTGAGCGTGAGATCCCCGAGACAGGCTGAGCGCGAGGTCGGCGATCGTCCGGCTGCACCACGCGACCCTGTCTATGCCCAGAACCCGTCTGCCCAGGTCATGCGACCGCTGTCGGGGAAGCGAGGGACCTGTGCCCCGCGTCGCCCACGGGTTACCACCTCGCCAGCTCCCTACCCAGCCGCCACCTCCCCTGTTCTGCGTCCCATTGAGGCGAGCACCGCGGTGACGCCGCCGGTCAGAGCGGCCGCCGGCACCGGGCGGCGATGTCTACTCGCCGGTGTTGATCCACACGGCCTTGATGTTCAGGTATTCGTCGAGGGAGTGCTGGCCCATCTCGTTGCCCCAGCCGCTCATCTTGGACCCACCGAAGGGCATGGCGGGATCGAAGTTGAGGTAGGTGTTGACCCATACCACACCGGTGTTGATTGCCGCGGCCATGCGGTGGGCCTTGCCCACATCACGAGTCCATACGCCGCCCCCGAGGCCGAACTGGGTCTTGTTGGACCGCATGCTGACCTCCTCGAAGCTGTCGAAGGGCAGCACGGCCGCCACCGGCCCGAAGATCTCCTCCTGAGCGATGCGCATGTCGTCGTTGACGTCAGCAAACACCGTCGGGAGCACGAAGTACCCCTTGGCCAGGTCACCGGTGGCGAGACGCTCCCCGCCAGCGGTAGTCCGGGCTCCCTCGGACTTGCCAATCTCGAGGTAGCCGGTCACCCGGTCCAGTTGAACCTGGGACACGATGGGCCCGATCTGAGTCTCAGGGTCGAGGCTGTTCCCCACCTTCAAGCTGTCGGCGAACGCGGACACCCGGGCTACGAACTCCTCATAGATGGGGCGCTCTACGAACACCCGGGTCCCGGCGCAGCACACCTGACCGGAATTGGCGAACACAGCCATACCCGCCCCGGGGACGGCAGCGTCGAGATCGGCGTCGGCGAAGATGACGTCGGGGGACTTGCCGCCAAGCTCCAACGACACCCGCTTCAGGTTGCCGGCCGCGGCCCGGACGATCTCCTGGCCGGTAAACGATGAGCCGGTGAAAGCCACCTTGTCCACATCAGCGTGCTCGCTCAGCGCTGCGCCAGCCGTGTCACCGAAGCCGGTCACGATGTTGATAACACCGGGCGGGAGGTCCAGCTGATTGATCAGCTCACCTATCGCCAGCGGTGACAAGGCAGCCTCTTCAGCGGGTTTCAAGATCATGGTGCAGCCGGTGGTCAGCACGGGGGCGATCTTCTCGATGGCCGAGCTCAGGGGGGCGTTCCATGGAATAATGGCCCCGACCACGCCGACAGGCTCCTTTAAGGTGTAGCTGAAGAAGGAGCCCGGATTGGAGTTTGGCACCGTCTCACCCTGGATCTTCGTTGCCCACCCGGCGTAGTAGCGCAGGGTCTCGACTGCCGAGTCACTCAGTCCGTGGCCGATCGGGGCACCCATGTCCACTGAATCCAGCAGGGAGAGGTCGCCCAGGTTCTGCTCCACCAAGTCGGCCAGCTTCAATAGCACATTCTGGCGCTGCGCGGGGGTGAACTTCGACCACGGCCCCTGGAAGGCCTGCCGGGCGGCGGCCACCGCCAGATCGATGTCCTCTTTGTCGCCTTGGGCTAGACGGGCGATCACTTCGCCATTAGAGGGGTTGTAACTATCGAAGACGCGGCCCGAGCGGGCCGGGACCCACTCGCCGTCGATCAGCAGCAGCTTTGGCCGCCCATCGAGCGAGGCGGGAAGCGAGCACATACCGGTGACAAGACCCATCCAGTTTCAATCCCTTCGGAAAACAGCCGGCGAACTTCACGCACGAGCCCCGAGCGACAACTACAGCAACAATCAGGCTAGCAATCGGTGCCCGTCAGGATCAATTCGATTCGAGATCCTAGGAGGTATACGAGTACGACAGCTCGGGCAGGCTAAACTCCTAGATGTCCAGACAAGCGCCCGACCTCCAAGGAACGTTCGTGGTAGAACGTGACGTAACTTGGAGAAGGTCATTGGCAATACCTGGAGTCGTCAAGAAATCGAGAGGGGCGCAACAACCGGGCAAATAGCATGTTGCACAACTGCACTCGCTTCGCGGCACCATGCCTAAGTCGAGCTCATCGATTGCCTCCAGCACCTACCAGCCAAAAGGATATCCCGGGCGCCCCTTCTCAGCGTTCGAGTTGAAGTCGACGCGCCAAAGATAGCGCTTCGAGTCATGGTTCGCCAAGCGCACGGAAGCCGCTGGTAAACCGACGTACGCTTCCGCTCCAGACCTCTATCCCAAGCGCATCACTCGCGGCGAAGCGAGACGTGGTTAGCGACCGAATCGCCTGCGCGGGCGATCCAGGACGAGACGATCCGCGGTCCGCAGAGCCAGGCGGCGTCATCGCCCCGCATACGGTGGAGCACCTCGTCTGTTTGCCGAACTCGCGAGGATGGTGGCACGGGAGATGCTCGTCACGCCAGGGGCGCACGTGGACCTTGATGCCGGCACTCACAGCGCCAGCCCGGCTGCAGGACGACCGACTCGGAGAGGGTGTTAGTGGCACCCGGGACGACGTCACCGAGCAGCTCGAGCCTCCGTGGCCATCGGTCACGACCAACCTTCCGGAGGCGAGGTCCTATGGCGCGAGGCCTCCGTAGTATGTTCCGTCGACTCAGCCGATCGCGACCCCGGCAGAGATCGAGCACGGGCCGAGACGATGCGCCGCATGCCGCGCACATGCGGGAGACCTCACCGAGGAAACACGCCTGGCGGGACGACCCGCTGTCGTATGTCGCCGAGACCTGGGCGCGATCTCTCATCGCCGCTGGAGGCGAACCTCAAGCGCGTCTCTCAGTGCATCGCCAATGAAATTGAAGGACACAACCGTCAGCACGATAGCAATACCAGCTGGGTATATCTCCCACCAGTAGCCCGAGTAGATAAAGTTTAATCCCGTACTGAGCATTTCACCCCAGTTTGTGGCGGGCGGTCCTGGACCGAAC
>JASHRK010000203.1 GCA_030037405.1 Acidimicrobiales bacterium
AGGGTGGCGCGGGAGGCCTCTTCGAGCGTCACGGTCGAGGCCTCGACGGCGGCGAGGAGACCGGAGCCCGTGTGCATCCGCCGCACGACGTCCTCCATCTTCGCCAGGTCCTCGGCGCTCGCGTGGACGACCACGTCCGGTCCCTCGGCGACGACGTTCAGCTCGTCGTCGGTGACGAGGGTCGCCATCTCGACGATGACGTGAGTCCTGGGGTCGAGGCCGGTCATCTCGAGATCCATCCAGACGAGCACGGGCGGGCATCGTACCGCTACGGTGCAGTACGTGGTCCCAGGCTTCCTAGAGGTGCCGCTCGTCCGCCTGGATCCCGGTCTCGACCTACCGGTGCCTGCGCGCCCGGGCGACGCCGGAGTCGACCTGCGGGCGCGGACCGAGGTCAAGATCGAGCCCGCCGGCGGGCGGGGGCTCGTCCCGACGGGAGTCGCTCTGGAGCTCCCACCCGGGCGAGCTGGCCTCGTCCTCCCGCGAAGCGGGCTCGCCTGGCGCCACGGCGTCACCTGCCTCAACTCGCCCGGCCTGGTCGACTCCGGCTACCGGGGGGAGATCATGGTGATCCTCGTGAACACCGATCCGCGCGAGCCCTTCGTGGTGGCGAGAGGCGACCGGATAGCCCAGCTCGTCGTGGTCGACGTGGCCTCGCTCCAGTTCCGCGAGGTGGCGGAGGTGGCCGAGCTGGCGGCGAGCGAGCGGGGGAGCGGAGGTCTGGGGCACAGCGGGCTCGGGTAGGCGGCCCAGGCCCTCGGTGACAGCTCCGGCGAGGGTGACAGCTCCGGCGAGGGGGGCAGCTCAGGCGAGGGCGGCGGCTCCCCGCTTGGCGAGCTGGCCGGCGATGATGAGGCGCTGGATCTCGCTCGTGCCCTCCCAGATCCGCTCTACGCGCAGCTCCCGGAAGAAACGCTCGGCCACGTTCTCTCGCATGTAGCCGCGCCCGCCGAAGACCTGCACCGCCCGGTCGGCCACCCGGTTGGCCATCTCTGAGCAGTAGAGCTTGACCATCGACGCCTGGGCGTGCTGGATCTTCTTGTCCCTTCCCTCGTCTACGCCCCTGGCGGCCTCGTAGAGCATGGAGCGGGCGGCGAACAGCTCGGTGACGCTGTCGGCGAGCATCGCCTGGATCAGCTGGTACTCCGAGATGGGCTTGCCGTAGGCGACCCGGCCGGCGGCGAAGCCGGTCGCCTCCTCGACGAGGCGCCCGGCCGCTCCGACGCAGCGTGCTGCCACCATGAACCGTTCGAAGCGGAACCACTCGTAGGCGAATGACATCCCGCCGCCCTCGTCCCCGACGAGGTGGGAGGCGGGAACACGTACGCCCTCGAAGGCGACGATGGGGTGGTGGTGGGGGATGTTGTGCGAGTAGGCGGGCGTGCGGACGACGCGCACGCCCGGCGAGGGCAGGTCGACGACGAGCATGGCGTGCTCGCCGGCGTGCTCGCCGGCGACGAGGCGCGCTTCGAAGAAGGCGTAGTCGGCGTCGTTGAACGAGGTGACGTGCCACTTCACGCCGTCGAGGACGTACTCGTCGCCCTCGCGGCGTGCCGTCGCCTGGATGGCGTCGACGTCCGATCCGGCCCCCTCTTCGGTGATGGCGTAGCACTCGGACTTCTCGCCTGCGACCGTCGGGCGCAGCCAGCGCTCGAGCTGGTAGGGCGTGGCCACCTCGGGCCACCACTGCGGGGGAGTCGAGACCATCCAGGCGACCCCGTTCGTGCCCCGGCCCACCTGTTCCTGCACGAGAACCTGTTGCAGCATGGTGCAGCCCTGCCCGCCGAGCTCTCGGGGCATGTTCGTGGCGAGGAGCCCTGCCGACCTCGCCTTCTCCCGGGCCGCGGCGGCGACCTCCTTCGGGAGCTCGCCGCCGTTCAGCTCAGCAGCCTCCTCGTGGGGGATGAGCTCGTCTACCAAGGCACGCGCCCGTGCCTGGACGGCCAGGTCCTCGTCGCTCAGGTGGTACATGGCGGGAAGCCTACGAGATCCACCCCGATCTGCGAATATTGACCCATGGGGGCGCACGTGGCGCAGGTCTCCCCGCCGCCGAGAGCCGGGGACGAGCAGCGCCGGCGCATACTCCGTGCCGCGACCGAGTGCCTGGCGATCTGGGGTGCCGACGGGGTGAAGCTCCGCGACATCGCGGAGCGCGCCGGGGTCTCGGTCGGCATGCTCCAGCACTACTTCGTCGCCCGCGACCCCCTCCTCATCGAGGCATTTGACTGGTCGAGCAGGGAGTTGTGCTCTTACTGGGACCGCCTCGTCGCCGGTGAGGACGATCCCTGGGACCGGATCACCTCCCTCATCTCGGACTTCACGGGCCATCCCCAGCTCCGCGACCACTGCAAGACGTGGGTGGAGCTCTGCGCCGCCGGCGGGCGGAGGCCCGAGCTGCGCCCGGCCGTCGAGCGGATCGTCACCTGGTGGCGCGAGGCGCTCGACTCGGCCCTACGCCAAGGAGAGGAGAGCGGCCAGTTCAGGCTCCTGTTGCCCCGGCCGACGACGGTCGACCTTCTCGTCGCGGCTGTAGACGGCTGGGAGCTGAGGCTGGCGAGCGAGGCCTCTCCCCTGACGGCGGCTCAGATGCGGGAGGCCTTCCTCTCGAGCGCGAGAGTGCTCCTCGGCCTCGGCCTCGAACCCGACTGAAGCATCTCCGCCAACCGACCGATGAAAGAGAGAATGACCGAGTCCACGGCGGCACTGGACTCCGACCGGCGCCACCAGATGCTCGCGGCTGCCATCGACGTCATAGTGGAGCGGGGGTTTCCCGACACGAGGGTGGCGGACGTCGCCGAACGGGCCGGAGTGAGCCCGGCGCTCGTCATCTACTACTTCAAGACGAAGGACAAGCTGCTCGCCGAGGCCATGCGGTACGCCGAGGACGCCTGGTACTCCGAGATGGCGCGGCGCACCGGAGATGTCGCCTCGGCCGCCGGCCGGCTGGAAGAGGTAGTGGCGATGACGTTTCTTGAAGGGGCGGGCGCGGATCTTGAAGGGGCGGGCGCCGATCTCGAAGGGTCAGGCGCCGACGGCCTGAGCCAGAGCGGCCCGGGCGTGGTCGACGAATCCTGGGCTCTCTGGCTCGACCTCTGGGCCCAGGCGCAGCGAGACGCCGTGGTCAAGCAGGTGCGCGAGGAGTTCGACGAGCACTTCCGGGAGACGATCCGCGCTATCGTCCGCGACGGCATCGCCTCGGGCGACTTCAACGACCAGGACGCGGACGACTTCGCCGTCGCCTATGCCGCCCTCCTCGACGGCTTCGCCATCCAGATCGCCCTCGGCGACCCGTATGTCTCAGCGCGAAGAGCGTTCGAGCTCGCGATGAGGGTTGCCGCCAAGCTGCTCGGTTACTACTGGGAGCCGCGCCGCAGTCGACTGCGGCACTAGCGGTCAGCTCGGGAGGAGCACGTCCCCGAGCGTCTCCTCCTTGATCTCCGCGAGCGAGCCGTCGCCCCCGGGGAGCACGCGGAGGGCGTCGGGAGGCAGGTAGCACTGAACGGGCGTGCCGGCGGCGACGGAGCCGACTCCGTCGTTGTGGACGAGCGCCTGCAGGGTCACGCCGGCGGCGAGGCGGACGACGACCTGGGTGGCCGAGCCGAGGAAGACGGTGCGCTCGATCATCGCAGGCACGCAGTTACGGCCGGTCGCCTCGAAGGAGTCGAGCCGCACCCGCTCCGGCCTGATCGCCAGCTTGACCGCCCCGCTCGCCTCGACCGTCCCGCAGGCCGCCTCGACCTCGAACTCGCCGATGCTGACGGAACAGGGTGATGAGGTCGTGCCGGGCCGCTTGACGGTGGCGTCCATCAAGTTGGAGATCCCGAGGAAGTCGGCGACGTAGGCGTTCGCCGGCTCCTCGTAGACCTGGCGCGGGGTGCCCATCTGGGAGATGCGCCCGTTCGACATGACCGCCAGGCGGTCGGACATCGTGAGGGCCTCCTCCTGGTCGTGGGTCACGTAGAGGAACGTGATCCCCACCCGCTCCTGGAGCGACTTGAGCTCGACCTGGAGGGCGCGCCGCAGCTTGGCGTCGAGGGCGCCGAGGGGCTCGTCCAGGAGGAGCACGGCGGGGCTGAGCACGAGGGCGCGGGCGAGGGCGACCCGTTGCTGCTGCCCGCCCGAGAGCTGCCCGGGCTTGCGGCGTTCGTAGCTGGTGAGCTGCACGAGCTCGATCGCCTCGGCCACCCTCCTCTTAGCCTCCGCCTTGGCGCAGTCCTGGTAGCGAAGGCCGAAGGCGACGTTCTCTGTGACGTCGAGAAACGGGAAGAGCGCGTAGCTCTGGAACACCGTGTTCACCTTGCGCTTGTGGGGCGGGAGGTAGCCGACGTCGGTGCCGTCGAGGACGATCTCGCCGCTCGTCGGCTCTTCGAAACCCGCCACCATGCGAAGCGTCGTCGTCTTCCCGCAACCGGACGGCCCGAGCAGGGAGAAGAACTCGCCTCCCTGGATCTCGAGCGAGATCTCGTCGACGGCGATGTGGTCGCCGAAGCGCTTCGTGAGCGATCGAAGGGTAATGGTTCCACCTGGCATGAATACGCTCCGGAGTTAGATCCCGGCGAAGTTGCCGAGCGCCTGGGCGGCCGACTCCCGCTCGCCCTTGGTCATGAAACGGTAGGCGCCATAGCCGATGCCGACCACGATCACGGAGAAGGCGAGCATGAGCGTGGCGATGGCGTTAAGCGCAGGCCCGTTGGCGCCGCCATGGGTCTGGGAGTAGATGAGGACGGCCATCGTCTGGGTGTTGGCCGTCGAGGAAAGGAGGTCGACGAGGACGAAGTCGTCGATGCAGCTCGCGAAGACGAGAACGGCGCTTGCGAAGATCGCCGGCATGAGGAGGGGCCGGAGGACTCGCCAGATCGCCCGGGCGCGGGAAGCGCCGAGGTCGGCCGCCGCCTCCTCGTAAGACTTCCCGATCGTCGTCAGCCTGGCCCGGACGATGATGGCCGGCCAGGAGATGTTCCACACGACGAGGGCGGCGACCTCGGCGGGGGTCCCGAGGTGGATGAACTTGAAGGCGTACTCGAAGAGGAAGAGGAGGGCGACGCCGAGCAGGAGCTCGGGGATGACGAAGGAGAAGATCATGAGGAAGTTGAGGCCGTTGGAGGTGCGGGAGCGCCAGCGGTCGATCCCGAGAGCGAAGAGCACGCCGATCGGGACGGTGATGATGGTCACGAGGAAGGCGAGCCAGAGAGTCTGCAGCACCGCCGCGTGCAGCTCGGGGCTGTGGAGGACCGAGGGCGTGTTCGTCGAGGCAGATATGTACCACTCGAGCGAGAAGCCCTGGAAGCTTGCCTGGGACTTCCCGTGGTTGAAGGAGAAGAGGACGGCCAGGGCGATCGGGATGATCGACCAGGCGAGGTAGAGCCAGGTGAAGGCCTCGAGACC
>JASHRK010000204.1 GCA_030037405.1 Acidimicrobiales bacterium
CGAAGGGGCGCACCGTGCCGAAGGGACGAACCGTGCCGAGTCCGCCCTACATTTCCGGCATGAGCCTTCGCTGGTACTCAGTCGTCGTTGACTGCATCGACATGGAGGCGCAGTCTTCCTGGTGGGCGAACGTGCTCGGCTGGGAGAGGGTGTTTGAAAGCTCTGAGGAGATCGTCGTAGCCGGGCGCCACATGCTCGAGCAAGCTCCTGCCGAGAGGGGTCCGGGGTTGATCTTCGTCCCCGTGCCCGAGACAAAGCGCGTGAAGAATCGTTTGCATATAGATCTCGCTCCCCCGGCGGGCGGCAACCAGGAGGACGAGGTCGCCCGGCTCATCGCGCTCGGAGCCACACGGGTCGACGTCGGGCAAGAGGACGAAGCGGTCTCCTGGGTCGTCCTCGCTGACCCGGAAGGAAACGAATTCTGCGTGCTGAGCGCCCGGGACTGAATAGGCTGCTGGTTGGCCGGTGACGGGCTCCACCCGAGCCGGAGCGGCGGCGACCAATCCCGCGAAGGAGACACGCATGGTCAACACAAGCGCTGTTCGCCGTGTCGAGACCTACCTGTCCGTCGACGACCCCCCTGCCGCTATCGACTTCTACCAGCGCGCCTTCGGTGCCAGGCTCCTGGCCGAGCCGATACTCATGCCCGACGGGAGCATCGGCCATTCGGAACTGGCCATTGGAGACAGCGTCATCCGGGTGGCTGGGGAGCACCGACCCGAGGGAGTTCGAAACCCCGTTGCGCTCGGCGGCACCACCGTGCAGCTCTACGTGACGGTCGACGACCCCGACGCTCTTATCGAGCGTGCTGCGGCCGCCGGCGCGGCGATCCTTCGGCCGGTCGCAGACGTCCACGGCACGAGGCTCGGCAAGCTCCGGGATCCGTTCGGACACAACTGGTTCGTGGCGCGCTCCCCGGAGTGAGAGACGGCGACTCGGCGCCCTGACCGAGCGACATGGGAGCAGGAGATGACGACGGCGTCATCCTCGTCTCACTCGTCATCAAGAAGCACCCGCATTACGAATCATTGCGGGCAAAACGCTGCGTTGGCGCGACGCACCGTTTCTTGTGCAGCCAACCGAGCTCGCGCGGCGAGCGGAGGCAGGTGGCGCGGGGTCACGAAGTCCGTGAACCAGCAGCGTTCTCGACTCGGCCGAAGCCGTCATCTTGGTCCTTGTCGAGCTCATCTTTGACCTCCGGCAGCTCCTGACCCGCTGATGGCGTATGAGCGGCCAGCTGGGACACCCGCTGGAACGAGAGGCCCATGACCTTCCCGGCGTCGCGCACCGTGAGCCCCTCGTCCTCTGTCAAGGCCAACGCAGCTTCTCGGTCTACGGCTTCCCGCCGGCGTTCCGCGTCGGCCCGGGCCGCGGCCCGGGCCCGTAGCACCTGCTCGGTCCCAGGACTGAGAACCGGCACGATTTCCACCTCGAAGCTGTCTGGTGGCACCTCAAGCATGGCGGAAAGGGCATCTCGGGCCATCTCCTCGGCCTGGTCGAGCCGACGGGCCTGCGAGTACAGACCCGGGACCGCGGGAGCCTCGAGTGCCCACCAGTGTCCGCTCCGCTCCGCTCGTACGGTATAGGTCTTCATTTCCACCACCCCTCTCCCAGTTCTGGTTCGGTAGCGCGCATGATCTTCCTTGCCGTGATCTCGTTGATCTCATTGTGCCGAGGGATCGACACTTGCACTGTGACGCCCAGACGGTAGATGTCGTGCTCGGCACCTGCCCGAGTTGGCTCCCAGGCGAGACCTTGAGTTCTCGCCTGCTGGCCCAATCTTCCGGATGAGATCCCGTCGTTTCACCGGTATAGTCTATTGTTGATAGACATATTAAGTCAAAAGTAACTAGACACGATCCTCTGGCCGGCGGAGCCCTGAGGACTGGGTAGTACTCGTCGCTCACCAGACACGGTCAGCGGTCGCGGTGACCAGGGAGGGCACTGTCCGCGGTAGTGATCCACCCATAGGAGCGGCGGGGCGCTCACTGCGTCAGTGGATGTCGAACGAGAGTCCGCGGCGTGCTCGGGAGCTCGGATTCGTAGCGAGTGACCTCGTGGCTCGCTATGCACTGGTCTCGACGCGTGTGTCCTCGTGCCAAATCGCACTCTGCGACATGCTGCTACGGCTCGTCGCCCCCCGGCCACACTTCGTGGACATTTCTACGCGCATGCGCGTACTCAGGTCCACAATCGTGACGTCGACGGATCCTCGGTCCACCACACCCGAAGGCTCAGGGCCGCACGACCCCCAGCACCATCTTGCGCACCTGCCCCGCCTCTGGCGGCCCGAAGCCGACCGTCAGCATGACCGGCGACGACCGGCTGCGGCGGTGGACGGCGCCGAGCAGCCCCGTGTGACCGAGCCACTCGGCCGCCCGGGGCGAAAGGGGTAGCAGGTGCTCGTGGTCTCCCAACCGGAAGTGGAGCGTCCGAGCCGCCGGGCCGTCGAGGCGGACGCGCCCACCCGTCGGGGCGACGAGGACGACGGAACGGCGTGACCCCTCGAGATCGGCGTAGGCAACCGACGGGCCGACACCTCCGAGAAGACCGTCACCCGTCG
>JASHRK010000205.1 GCA_030037405.1 Acidimicrobiales bacterium
GCCCGAACTCCTCTCTGTAGGCGACGAGTGGTCCTGCGGCGACCTCGGCCTCGAGCTGCGCTCGAAACTCCTCTTGCAGGGCGTTTCGTACATGCGCGCCCCCGCGGGCGACGGCGTCGGAAAGCTTGCCGCGCAGGCCGAGGTTCTCTGCGAAGACGCCTGCTGTCACATCACCGGAATGTAGGGTCCGAGCACGCCACCTCGCGCAGCCGGTAAAGCTTTCACCGCGACAGCCTTGTCAGCTAGAGTGTTGTGTTCCTACGAGCATGGAGGGCAGGTGAGCTATCCGATGGCAGGTGACACGACATTCTTGCGCGGGCTCAACGGCGACCTGGTCTTCATGCCCCCCGGGAGAACCTGCAAGGCGGGCTCTAGAGGGCCCGTCGGGGCGGCCAGCCTCACCGGCCCCATCCCGGTCTTCGGGCGCCACTGACCACCACCGGCACCCGCTAGCGACCGGGCCCGCTCCGTCCGGGCTCCACCGCTCGCGGCGACCGCCCTTGGTAGGTCGCAGGCTCTGAAGCGTCAAGCTTCGGAGCCGAGTCGCCTTCCGTCGGAGCCGCGACGCATCGCTTCGAGCCCCGAGCGCGCCCAACGGCTATCAGCAAACCGACGGACGCCCCCCGTAAGGGACATCACGCATTCGCAGGCAATCCACACTCGAAAGAGATCTGAGCTGACCATGGCTTCCGACCACTTGTTCCCTACGTCCCCAACGAAAGACACCCTCAGGTTCTGCTGGCGCCAGGTCGGGCCGGAGCAGGGCAACCTCATCCTCTCCTGGGTCCTCGTCTTCCTCGGGACGGCCGTCAACGCCGTCGCCGGACCCCTTGTGTTCGCTGCTCTCCTCACGCGGGTGGCGAAACTCCCACCAGACGCTTCGCTCGCCCGCACCTTCGGTGTCCTCGTCATCGCCTACGGCATCATTCTCGCCGTCTCGACGATCATCTGGCGCATCGCCGGATGGGTCGAGTGGGGTTCGACGCTGCGCGCCTTCGCGAACGCCATCACATCGGGCTACGACCACCTCGTCTCTCTCAGCCACCGTTGGCACACCGACCGGCCCTCTGGCGAGGTCATCTCCACCCTCGAGACCTTCTCGTGGTCTTTCATCGACCTCTTGGACACCTTGACCTGGGGTTTCTTGCGGATCGGGGTCACCGTGCTCGGCGCCATCGTCGTCCTCGGGGTCGTTGCCTGGCCCGTGGCCGTCGTCGTCGTCAGCCTCGTGATCGTCTTCGGGATAGTGCTCCACCGTCGCATGGCGCGCGTTATCGCCGCCTCGAGGGAGTTCTCCGAGGCGCACACGAAGTCCACCGGAGTCATCGCCGACACGATCGCCAACCTCACGACCGTACGCACGGCGGCGGCCGAAGGGCTCGAGAAGGAGCACGTCCGCAGCCTCGTCGCCAAGTCGGTCGCCGCCGACTTGCGAGCAAGGAAGGTCTTTGCCACGACGCGCCTGCAGATGGAGTCGTCTCTCGCCGGCTTCAGCTGGCTCGCCGTTCTCGTCGGCGTCATCCTCGCCCTCCATCACACCGTGGCGGCCGGTCCCGTGTACCTGATCCTCTTCTACGCCACACAGGTCGTAGGGACCCTCGAGGAGTCCTTCGAGAACCTGCGTGAGGTCTCCCGCGACCTTGGACGCTGTGCCAAGTTCGCAGGTGTAGCCGCCGCTGTGCCGGAGATCCAGGACGCGGCTCTGGCGGAAGACCTCACGGTGCGCGAGAGCCGGGTGGAGTTCGACCACGTGCGTTTCTCCTACAGGGACGAGAGCCCGCTCTTCGAGGACCTGACTCTTCGCATCGAGCCCGGCGAGCACGTCGGGCTCGTCGGGCCGTCCGGTTCGGGGAAGACGACGCTCACCAAGCTGCTGTTGCGTTTCGTCGACGTCCGCGGCGGGGCGATCCTCATCGACGGCCAAGACATCTCCAAGGTCACACAGCAGTCCCTCCGCCGCAACATCTCCTACGTCCCCCAGGAGCCGCAGATGCTCCACCGCAGCATCGCCGAGAACATCTGCTACGGCGTCGGGGGCTGCGACACAGAAGGTGCCGGCGCCGTCGACATGGACCTCGTCCGCCGCGTCGGACGGGCCGCCCACGTGGAAGAGTTCGTGTCACGCCTCCCCGACGGCTACGCCACGGTCGTCGGCGAGCGAGGGCTGAAGCTCTCGGGTGGGCAGCGCCAAAGAGTCGCCATCGCCCAGGCCATGGCGAAGGCGGCCCCCGTCCTCATCCTCGACGAGGCGACCTCGGCGCTCGACTCCGAGTCGGAGTCCCTCGTGCAAGAGGCGCTGTTTCGCCTCATGGAGGGCGTCACGGCCGTCGTCGTGGCCCACCGCCTTGCCACGATCGCCCGCCTGGATCGGATAGTGGTGATCGACCAGGGGAGGATCGTCGAGGAGGGCTCGCACGGCGAGCTCCTCATGATGGACGACCCCGGCGTGTACAAGCGGCTCTGGGCACACCAGTCCGGAGGGTTCCTGGCGGCGTGACCCGGGTGCGGTGACGGCGGTCGCACCAGGTGACCGCCGTCACCGCCTTGTCCGTTGGCTATGGCCGCCTGTGCCTTGAAGGCCTCCACGCCACCCTTCAAAACGTGGACATTTCACCGCGCATGCGCGTACTCAGGTCCACAAAACGAACCGTGGCGCCCCTCACGCCCCTCGGTCGTCACTCTCCTGCGTTTTCGGGCCCGTTGACCGCCGACCCCCGGCCCGCAGATGACCCCGATCCCGGACCTCGGCGGACGTGATAGCCCACCGGGAAGAGCTGCAGAGGGGCTCGGGAGATCAGGGTGCCCCACAGCCCGCGCCGCGCCCAGATCGCTATCAACATGGCGACGGAACCGAGAATGATCAAGTACCAGGCGTTGTACTGCGCCAGCTCCTGCTCGAGCACGAAGAAGACGACCGCCCCGATGACGGGCCCTTCGATCGTCCCGAGCCCACCGATGAGGACCGCAAAGATCATGTATGCTGTCCATTGCACGTTGAAGACATTGCC
>JASHRK010000206.1 GCA_030037405.1 Acidimicrobiales bacterium
CGATATGCCGCCGTCGAGAGCGCCGCGATCACCTCCATCCCTGCGCACACTCCGTAAGCGCCATCGAGCGAACCGCCCGATGGCTGGCTGTCGACGTGGCTGCCAGTCACGACCGGCGGCCCGTCTTCTTGCCCGTGCCACCGGAAGAAGAAGTTGCCGACCGGGTCGCGGAAGGCCTCGGCCCCCATCGTTCGCGCCCGCTCCACGAGGAAGCGTCGGCAATCAAGGTCCGCCGGTGTGAGAGCCTGGCGATCTATCCCTACCCCCGTTGGAAGCGCTCCGAAACCGGCCATCGTGTGGACCAACGCAATCAACCGCCCCGCCTTGACGGCTGTCGTCACGGGATGGAGGGCACTACTGTCAGTCACTACAGGCCGGTTCCTTCGCGAGATGGGGCATCTGGTTGTTGCGCTCGCTTCCTGGCGCATGACAGGGTGATACCACCACGTCGGTCGCCATTAGGTGCAGCTACCAGTCCTGACTGTCAGCTCAACTTCTAGCGATCAACGGTTCCCGCGGCACGTGACTAATAATCTCAGGTTCGTTGTCGGTCACTATGACTTGCTCCCCGAGCGACATAGTCAGACCGGTATCATGGTCTGTGAGAATCATGTGCGTAAAGAACGTCATATTCGGTCGAAGCTCGACCGAACTCCCCTCGACGATCATTGGAGGCTCCATCCAGGTAGGTGGCCACGTCGCACCCATCGTGTAACCGCATGCTCGAAGAATAGCATGCTCGTAACCATGTCGAGCAAATGTCGCACGATGCGCCTCGTATACATCCCCGACAAGCTTTCCAGGCCTCAAAACTTTTTGCACCGCTGCCAAAGCCTCGACACATGCCTCATGCATCCGAAGATGGCGAGGGTCAATACGCGGCCCGGTGAGGATTACGAACATCTCAGCTGCGTGATAGTGGCGATATCCGGCACCGACCTCGAAGGTCACTTGGTCATTATTCCCCACATATTTCCGCTTCGTCGTGTAACGAACGTTCAGTGCGGAGGGCCCGTTACCAATAGGAGGTCGATGCGCGGGAGGATCACCATCGTTGGCGAAAGATGTATACCAGATCCTGCCCATGATCCCCCCTTCGAAGGCTCCAGGTCTTGTCTCCTCGATTGCTGCCTCCTGCATAAGGTCCGTAATCGTCCCTGCCCGGCGGTGATACTCGAGCTCCCGAGAACTCTTGATCAACCGCAGGTCCCGAATGAGTCCGGACGCCTCCACAAGCTCGCACCATCCAGCCAGACCGTCCCGCAGTTGGAGGAAGACATCCGGGAGTAGACCAAAGGTGTCTGTCTGTATACCAACGCGCTTACCTTTCATCTGGTGTCTATCGAGTACTCTCCGCACCACCTCCAATTTAGACCGTCCTTCGCCGTCGATCCATAGATAGACATCGTCGCAGAGAGACGAGTAGCGAATGCTAGCCACGTCCGCGGTGCGGGCGATGTGCGTCATTTGTCCATCACGAGAAAGGAACAGGCCGCCGAAGATGCAGAAGCCATCTGTATCGAGGCCAGTCAACCAGTACTGATCCTCAATTCGCGAGATAAGCATCCCATCGAGTTCGTGCTCGTCAAGTGCTTCCCGGGCGAGTCGAGTTCGGTCGGCGAACTCCTCAGGGGTGAAGTGAACTGAACGAGTTGTCGTGCCCATACTGGTCATGTCCCGAGATCCTCCTCAACAACCGGCCTGCATCACGTCGAGATCTTGCTTGCCGTGGCACCGTGCAGAGCGGTACGGTCCGGCACGATCCGGGGGATCGCGTCAAGGAGCTCCTTAGTGTAGGGAGCTGACGGAGTCGTGAAGACGTCATTTGTCCAACCCTGTTCGATGACGTGACCGTCTTGCATGACGACTATCCGTTCCGCGATGGAGCGCACCACAGCGAGGTCATGCGAGACAAGAATGACTGCCGTTCCCGTTTCGCTTACGAGTCCCCGCAGTAAGTCGAGAATGCCAGCCTGAACTGACACGTCGAGCGCCGACGTTACCTCATCACAAAGCAGGAGCTCGGGCTTACCAGCAAAGGCTCTGGCTAGTGAGACCCGTTGCTTCTGGCCACCCGACAGCTCGTTCGGGTAGCGGCCTAGCACGGCCACCGGCAGCCGTACTGAGTGGAGTAGACCCCGGATCTCCTCATCCTCGCGCGACAGCGGAATATCTGGCCGGAAGAGCCGGAGAGGCCGGCGAAGTATGTCCGCAACGGTGTGTCGCGGATTGAGCGACGACTCCGGGTTCTGAAAGACGAGTTGAATTGCCGATAGAAGATCCCTTGTCCGAGAGCGTGCCTTAGTTGGAAGCTGGTCGCCACGAAACTCGACCTCGCCGGCGACAGGTGCGATCGCACCAGCGATACACCGTAGCAGTGTCGACTTGCCGCTTCCGGACTCGCCGACCACCCCGATCGTCTCCCCCTTGCCGAGACGAAATGAGACCTTATCCACTGCCGGTCGCGAGCTCATAGGATATCTGCAGGTCAACTCCCGTACTTCAAGGAGTGGGCTGGATATTCGCGTCG
>JASHRK010000207.1 GCA_030037405.1 Acidimicrobiales bacterium
CGACAGTCGCGAGCGCCCCGGAGGCGAGCTCGAGCACCATGGTGACGGCGTCGTCGATGTCCCCCTCGGCCGTGTCGCTGCGAGCGAGCCTCACCCGACCGGCCGCCGCCTGCACCGAGGCGACCTCGCCGCCCACGGTGCGCACGAGGTCGAGGTGGTGGCTCCCTCGTTCGAGCAGGTTCCCGCCGCCCATGCGCCTGTCGAGGAACCAGGGCCGGCTCTCCGTCGGCCCGATGCTGGTGCCGGTGATGAGCCCGATCTCGTCCCCCGCGAGCAGCTCACGAAGATCCGAGAGGAGCTCGACGGCGTGCCACTGGTACCCGATGGCGCAGACCGCTCCGCTCGACTCCCATGCCTCGACGATGGCAGCCGCATCCTCGAGGGAGCGGGCGATGGGCTTCTCGAGGTAGACGGGCAGGCCCCGGCGGAAGGCTTCCAGGGTGACCTCGCGGTGGGCGAGCGGCGGCACGCAGACGAAGAGGGCCCCGAGCTCCTCGCCGTCGAGGAGCTCTCGCCAGTCTCCGTAGGGGCGCGCGCCGGTGCTCCCGGCGACCTCCTGCAGGCGCTCTTGGTCGAGGTCGCACACGGCTGCCACCTCGACTCCTTCCAATCCCTTCAGGACGCGTAGGTGCCCTCTCGACACCCAACCGGTGCCGACGACGCCGACTCGGACCGTGTCCATGCAGATGTCCTCCCTCCAAGGCCGCGAGCCCGGGTTCGAGAGCCCGCGAGCCGAGATCCCGCGGGCCGATATCCCGCGGGTCGAGAGCCGAGGCTAACCGGGTCTCGGGAGGGGACTCGGCCGGACGTGCTCGCCTGCCGTCTCCGCTTCGAGGTACCGGCCGTCGCGCACGATGGGGCGCCCCCGCAAGAGGACGTCGCGCACCTGGCCGCTGAGCGACATGCCGGTATAGACGCTGTCCCCGGTCCCGTCGTCGAAAGTGTCCGCCGCGAGCGTCGTCCTCGCCCCCGGTTCGAAGACGACGAGATCGCCGTCGGACCCGGGAGCGATCGCCCCCTTCCTCGGGTAGAGGCCGAAGGCGCGGGCCGGCCCGGTCGAGGCGAGCTCGACGAGGCGCTCCACGGGGATGCCTCTCTCGAGACCGCTCGACATGAGGAGGGGGAGGCGGGCGCCGATCCCGGCGAGCCCGTAGGTGTAGCCGTTGCCGTCGGGAGCGAGCTCCCCGATCGTCCGGGAACGATCCTGGCTGTGGTCGGAGCCGACGGCGTCGAGCGTCCCGTCCGCCACGGCGTCCCAGAGGGCCAGCTGATGCTGCGGCGGCCGCAGCGGCGGGGCGACGAGATAGCGCTCGGCGTCTTCTTCGAGGTAGTGCGAGTCGTCGAGCAGCAGGTGATGGAGGCAGGCCTCGGCGTAGAACTCCGGCCCGCCGCACCTGCGCCGGAGACGCACCTGCTCGATGGCGTCCGAGCTCGAGAGGTGGACGAGATAGCACCGCGCCCCGGTGAGGGCGGCCGTCCCGAGCACGAGGGCGACCGAGACCGCCTCGCTCTCGGGAGGCCGAGTGCTCGCGAAGAGCCGAGGGCCCGTCGCCCCCAACTCGAGGACGGCGGTGACGAGGCTGTCGATGAGCTCTCCCTGCTCGCAGTGGACCTGGACTACCTGACCGAGGTCCGCCGCCATGGCCATGAGCTCGAACAGTCCCGTCGGCGACCACATGATGCCGAGCTCGGAGTAGGCGAGGAAGAGCTTGACGCCCGCTGCGCCCTGCTCGCCGAGAGCCTTCAGCTCGGCAAGAGAGACGCGGTCGGGCTCATACAGCATGGCGTGGAGACCGACGTCGACGGCCATGGCCGTACTCGAGAGCTCCTCGGCACGGCGCACGAGACAGTCGGTGGCGCTCTCGCCGGTCTCGGGGTTCGTGAAGGTGAGGACCGTCGTCGTCCCGCCCATCGCGGCCGCTCTCGTCGCCGAGGTCACGTCGCCCAGGATGTGCGAGTGCGGGTCCACTCCTCCGGGGAGGACGAGGCAGCCGGCGGCCTCGATCACCTCGGCGGCACCCCCAGCGCCCGCAGCACCGACAGCACCGGGTTCGGTGACGGAGAGCACTCGGCCGGCGGACACGAGAACGTCCGCCTGGCGCGTGCCGGACGGGGTGACCACCGTGCCGCCCGTGACGGCGATCACTCCGCTGGCTGCAAAATCTCCGCGCTGAGTGCTCATCTTTGCGGGTATAATCCCTTCCCCAGTGCGGGGTCGTACTTTCCAGTCATTATCCGTCAGAAACTATCGCCTATTCGCCACAGGCCAGGTGGTCTCGCTCACGGGCACTTGGATGCAGCGAGTAGGTCAAGACTGGCTCGTGCTGCGTCTCACGCACAACAGCGGCACCGCTATTGGGATAACTACCGGTCTGCAATTCCTGCCGTTTCTCATCGTAAGCCCGTACGGAGGGACGCTCGCAGACCACTACTCGAAGCGGGCCCTGCTCGTCATGACGCAGGCCGCCATGGCTCTCCAAGCCGTCGCTCTCGCCAGCCTCGACCTGCTCCACATGGTCACGATCGCCCAAGTGTACGTCCTGGCCCTGCTCCTTGGAGTCGTGTCGGCGATCGACAATCCCACCCGCCAGGCCTTCGTCTCCGAGCTCGTCGGCCACGACCAGGTGGTCAATGCCGTCGGGCTCAACAGCGCGACGTTCAACTCCGCTCAGATCTTCGGTCCTGCCGTGGCGGGGCTGCTCATCGACGCAATAGGCACCGGATGGGTCTTCGCCTTGAACGCGTTTTCCTACGTCGCGATCGTCGGCAGCTTGCTCATGATCAGACGTCGTGAGCTCTTCAGCCTCCCCGAGAAAGCCGACAAGATCGCCGCGATCTCAGTCTCGCAAGCAGTGGGCGAGATAAGGGAGGGGTTTCGCTATCTGCGTGGCCGGACAGAGCTGCTCGTGCCCATCGTCCTGATAGCCGCCATCGGCACGCTCAGCATCAACTTCCCGGTCACCCTGGCGCTCATGGACAAAGTGGCGTTCCACAAGGGAGCGGGAGGCTACGGCGTCTTGTCGTCGTGCCTGGCGGTCGGATCGCTCGGGGGTGCCCTCATCGCGGCAAGGCGGACGCAGCCGACGTTGCGTCTCCTCGTCGGGGTGGCGCTCGCCTTCGGGCTCGTCGGGTGCCTCGAGGCGTTCATGCCGAGCTATGTCACCCTCGCCCTGATACTCGTCCCGCTCGGGTTCGCCTATCTCACCTTCAGCACGGCGTGCAACTCGATGCTCCAGCTCCACTCGGACCCCGTCCTGCGGGGACGGGTCATGGGCGTCTACATGCTCGCCTTCTGCGGAGGCTACGCCCTCGCTTCGCCCTTCGTCGGATGGATAGCCCAGACGGCCGGCCCCCGTGCCGCCATCCTCCTCGGGGGCGTCACGGCCGTGGCGGCGGCGGCGGGCGCCGCCTGGCTCCAGCTCCGCCAGAGAGAACCCCGGCTCGAGTCGCTCCTCGGGCGGCGACCGGCCCAGCTCGAGACCGACTAGCGGATCTCGCGAGACCGCTGCCGCGAGGGACGAGGGACGAGGGCGCCCCTCCCCACGAGCGGGCCGCTCCGAGATAGGAGCGGCCCGCTCGCTCGTAGCTGTCGGGCTCAGCTCTTCGTGGCGTTCCAGAGGAAGTACTGGCCCTGCGCCGTCGGGTACACGCCCTTCACGTCCTTCTGCGTAGCGCAGAGGTAGTCGTAGAAGTAGGCGTAGATGATCGGCGTCTCGTCCAGGAGGAGAAGCTCAATCTGCTTGGCGAGCTTGCGCTGGCTCGAGAGGTCGACAGCGGCGACGAACTCCTTCGAGAGCTTGTCGTAGGTGGGGTCGTTGAAGCGCGCGGCGTTCCAGGCTCCCTCTCCCGTCTTGGCGTTGACCGTCTGCAGGGGTGCCTCGAGGTAGAGGTTCGGGACGGCCCGGGCCCCGTAGTCGACGATGCTCATCTCGGCGTCGAGCCAGGGCGAGTTCCCTATGACGCCTGCCCCGTAGTACTTGTCCTGCGCCTCGATCGTGAGGGAGATGTCGACCCCGATCTTGGCGGCCGACGACTTGATGATCTGGGCGAAGTCGGGTATCTCCTGGAGCAGTTCGGTGACGAGCGGCGTCTTGAAGCCTCTCGGCACCCCGCCCTTGGCGAGGAGGTCCTTCGCCTTCTTCAAGTCCTGCTTTC
>JASHRK010000208.1 GCA_030037405.1 Acidimicrobiales bacterium
AGCACGCTCGCCCGCAGGCGGTCGAGGCACCGGGCTCGTGTTGGCCCGATGCTCCCGATCGGCATCTCCAGGGCAGCGCTCACCTCGGCATAGCTCGGCCGGGGCTCGGCGACGAGCATCCTCAGGAGGCGCTGGCAGGTAGGGGTGAGCTCGCCAAAGGCTCGGGAGAGGAGTCGGGAGTCCGGACTGCCGCCCACCTCCTCGAGCGGGTCGTCGCCGGCCTGCGTCACCGCCAGCAAAGTCGTCCTCTCGAGCTCGGGGCCGCTCCAGTGCACCGGGATCTCGCGACGGCGCGCTCGGGCCACCCGCAGCGCCTCGCGCCTCGCCGTCGTGGCCAGCCACGCCCCGACCCGGGAGGGCTCGGCCAGGCGGCCCAGGTTCTCCGAGAGGCGCAGCCAGGTTGTCTGGGCGACGTCGGCGGCATCGCACTGCGAAAGGCCATGAGATCGTGCCACTGACCAGACGAGGTCGAGGTAGCGGTCGACGAGCTCGCGCCATGCCCCTTCGTCGCCGTCGCGCGCCGACTCGACCAGGCTCGCTACCACTCCGCCTGTCACGTGCCGAGTGTAGACCCTTGTATATCTTTGTATCAGCGTTCCCGCGCGGCGCTCTGTTTCTTCGTGGCCGGGACCTCTCCGGCCAGAATGGAGGAGAGCAGATGCGCCGGAGAGCAAGTGGTGCGATCAAGTCGGCCGTAGTTCTCGGAGGCGTCGCAGCAGCCTGGTTCGCCGGCGCCGCCCCGATCTGGCAGTGGTTGGGCGCGCGCCGATAGCAGTTACGGGTGTGCGGGACGGTTGGCCCGGCCTGCACACCCGTGCGAATCGCTGCCGATGCTGCTGCTCCCCACTGCCCTCGTCTCCGGCCTTCTCCTCGGACGCGCCTGCGGCGGGCGCATAAGGGCGCTGGCGGCGGCTCGGCTCCGTCTCCTGCCTCTCGCCCTCGTAGCTCTCGCGGCACAGCTCGTGCTCGGAGCCGCCACGTCCTCCACGGCGGTCCCGGGCTGGCTGAGGAGCACGATCGTGCTCTCTTCGAGCGGTCTTGTCGGATGGTGGCTCATGGCGAACATCCGTCGCCGGCCTCGGGCAGTGCAGTGGGCCCTCGCCCTCCTCGCCGGCGGGTGGGCCGCCAACACGCTCGTGATCGGTCTCAACGGCGCCATGCCGGTGGCCCGGAGTGCCCTTGGCGCTGCTGGGCTGCGTGACGTCGACGTCGCCTCGGGCCATCTTGGCAAGCATCTTGTCGCAGCACCGTCGACGAGACTTGCGGTGCTGTCCGACTGGATCCCGCTCAAGTCCTTCGGCGCCGTCGTGAGCCCGGGCGATCTCGCCATGCTGCTCGGCGTCGTCCTCCTCGTGGCTGCCTTGATGTTCGAGGCGGGGGAGGTGGCAGCGGCTTAGCGGGAGGGGCTCAGCGGCTCTCGACGGGCACGTAGTCTCGCCGCGGTTGTCCCGTGTAGAGCTGGCGGGGACGGGCGATCTTCGTGTCCTGGTCCAGCATCTCGACCCAGTGGGCGAGCCATCCCGCAGTACGGGGGATGGCGAAGAGCACCGGGAACATCTCGAGGGGGAACTCCATCGCCTGGTAGATGAGGCCGGAGTAGAAGTCGACGTTCGGGTAGAGCTTGCGCGCGATGAAGTAGTCGTCCTCGAGGGCCGTCTCCTCGAGCTTGAGGGCGATGTCGAGGAGAGGGTTCTTCCCGGTCACTTCGAAGACGTCGTAAGCGACCCGGCGGATGA
Organism: Acidimicrobiales bacterium; assembly: GCA_030037405.1. GTDB lineage: Bacteria > Actinomycetota > Acidimicrobiia > Acidimicrobiales > Bog-793 > JOPF099. The sequence goes on from JASHRK010000208.1 coordinate 1,737, forward strand.
TCTTCGCCCGTGGGTCGTAGTTCTTGTACACGCGGTGCCCGAATCCCTGAAGGCGCCCGTGGCCCTCCTTCACCGCCTTTATGAAGTCGGGGACGGCCTCGAGGGAACCGATCTCGGAGAGCATCCGGATGACCGTCTCGTTTGCGCCTCCGTGGCGGGGCCCGTAGAGAGCGGCGGCGGCGGCGGCGCAGGCCGAGTAAGGATCGACGTGAGAGGAGCCGACGACGCGCATCGCCGTAGTCGAGCAGTTCTGCTCGTGTTCGGCGTGCAGCATGAAAAGGACGTCCACGGCCCGCGCAAGCGCCGGGTTGGCGTCGAAACGGGGCTCCGCCGTCTTCCACATCATCGAGAGGAAGTTCGCCGGGAAGCTGAGCGAGTTGTCCGGGTAGACGAAGGGCATCCCGACGCTGAAGCGGTGGGCGGCGGCGGCAAGCGTCGGCATCTTGGCGATGAGGCGGATCATCTGCTTGTAGCGGATCTCCGGATCGAAGATGTGCTTCGCCTCGGGGTAGAAGGTCGACAGGGCCGCGACGGCGGAGACGAGGATCCCCATGGGATGGGCGTCGTAGTGGAACCCCTCGAGGAAGCGCTTGCGCACGTTCTCGTGGATGAAGGTGTGGTACGTGATCTCGTGGACCCACTCGTCGAACTCGTCGCGGGTGGGCAGCTCGCCGTGGAGAAGCAGGTAGGCGACCTCGAGATAGGTCGACTGCTCTGCGAGCTGCTCGATCGGGTAGCCCCTGTACTCGAGCTTGCCGGCGTCGCCGTCGATGTAGCTGACGGAGCTTTCGGCCGCCGCCGTCGTCATGAATGCCGGGTCGTAGAACCACACCCCGGGTAGGAGCTTCTCCCATTCGGTGGCGGCGACGCCTCCGTCGACGATGGGGATCTCGATCGACTCTCCGGTCCGGTTGTCCGTGATAGTGATGCTCTCCGCCACGGCTCGACCTCCAGTCGCTGCGCCCCGCCGGGCGTTTGCCTACGTGGCTCTCGTGTCTGACACTGCCATCCTAGGGTTCGACCACGTCAGGTCGCATTGCGACGGTAGACGTTCGTCTGCCGTCGCTCGAAGCCCATCCTCTCATAGAGGTTGTTGGCAGCCTCTCGTTGCGGCCTCGAGGTGAGGTCCACGTAGCGCGCCCCTCTGCGAGAGGCTTCTTCCAGGGCTGTGCTCACGAGAGCCGAGGCGACACCGGCGCCCCGTGCCCCCTCGTCCACCACGACGTCCTCTATCACGGCACGGATGCCGGTCGGCAGCCGGTAGGTGACGAGGGTGAGCATCCCGACGACCGAGCCGCCAGCTCCGAGAGCGAGATAGAGAGCGGACGTCGAGTTGTCGACGAGCTCCCTGAGGGCGCTCTCGTCCGGTGGCTGGGCGCTGGACGAGAGCTGGGGTACGAGGCGGGCGACAGCGGCGACGACATCGTGGGTGACCTCCCTGACCCGCTCTATCGCTATCTCCCCGGACGGGCCGGTCATGTCGCCTTGTCATCCTTCGCGCGCCAGACCGGCCGGCGCGGCTGGTCGAAGAGCACCTCTACCGGCTCGTCCCGGATCGCCCGGAAGGCGTGCTCCTTCCAGAGCCCCGTGCCGGCGAGGGGGGTCGGGAGGTCGTCCTCGGCGAACCAGCCGACCTGGCTGCACTCGAGAGGATGGGCGCTGAGCTTCCCTCCGGTCGCCCGCAGGTGGAACACGAGCGAGTAGAGGGGGATCTGGGTGATCCCGAGCCGGAGGCCGTCGAGCACCATCACGAGGCGCACAGGCTCCACCTCGATGCCCGTCTCCTCCAGCACCTCCTTCACGGCGACCTCAGCCGCCGAGTACCCGACGTCCGCCCAACCGGTCGGGTAGAGCCAGACACCGGAGTCGGCGCGCTTCACGAGCAGGATCTCCCCTTCGTCGTTGCCGACGATCGCTCCTACCGCCACCTTGGGGGTGACGTAGCCTGCAACACCGGTGCCGACATCGGCCAGCCACTCCTGTACCAGCTCGCTCACGACGACCGTCCCGCTCGGCTGGCCTTCGTCTCTCAACTGGCTGGAGGCGGCAGCACGGATCTCACCCGCCACCTTCAGGACCTCCTCGAAGCGCTCGCGCTCGTAGAGGTTCTCCGTGAACCCGAGGCCGGTGCGAGCGATGGCCGCGAGCGCCTCTCCCCAGCGAAGGAGGTCCTTCGTGGAGGCCGAGCCGGCTGTGGCGCTAGGGCCGGAGCCCGTGTTGGAGCCTGCGCCCGCCAACTCAGGCTCGACCGTCTTTTCGTCGGGCGCGTCCGGCACGGAAAGGGACGCTAACTCGAAGTTGCGCCGGGATGGGTCAGGCACCAGGTGCCGTGTTGAGGTTCCCGGAGCGAAGGCCCTCGAAGTCGACGGTCACGTAGCTGTAGCCAGCGCCGCGCACGGCCTTCACGACTTCCTCCCGCCGCACGAGCAGCCGTCCCAGATGCGCGATCGGCACCTCGATACGGGCGAGGGTCCCGTAGTGCCTGACCCGAACGGCCGGGAAACCGAGCCGCCGGAGGGCCGACTCGGCTTGCGCGACCTGATGGAGAACGCCGACCGAGACGGGCGTGCCGTAGGGGATCCTCGAGGCAAGGCAGGCAGCAGCCGGCTTGTCTGCTGTGCGCAGGCCGAGGAGGCGGGAGACCTCGCGGACGTTCTTCTTGGTCAGACCGGCGCTCACGAGGGGAAAGACCGCCCCCCTCTCTGCGGCCGCACGCTGGCCCGGCCGGTGGTCGTCGAGGTCGTCGAGGTTCACGCCGAGCGCGACCCTCGCTCCGGCCGTCTCGGCGATCGGCTCGAGGGCGTCCATGAGCTCCGTCTTGCAGTGGTAGCAGCGGTCCTTGCCGTTGCGCACGTAGTCGACCCTCTCCAGCTCGAAGGTCTCGACGGGGCGCCATGAGAGTCCCCACGCCGCCGCCAGCTCCCGGCAGTCGGTGAGCTCGTCGGGATGAAGAGACGGCGACACGGCGGTGACGCAGGTCGTACGGCGGTTCCCGAGCACCGAGGTGGCGACGTAGGCAAGAAGTGACGAGTCCGCTCCGCCCGAGAAGCCGACGACGAGTAGGCCAAGGTCCGAGACGACCTCGCGGAGCCGCTCGGCAGGCTCGGCCGTGACGCTCATGGCTCGAAGGCCCCGGCTTCGGCCAGCACCTCGTCGGCCGCCGCGACGAACCCGCTGTAGAAACGACCGAACTCCGCGTACAGGGCCGACGCCTCGTCGAAGCGCATCGTGTACACGCAGTCCTTCAGGTCGTCGGTGTGGGAAGCGAAGAGCGTCACGCCCCACTCGAAGTCGTCCACCCCGGTCGACCCCGTCACGAGCTGGAGGACCCGGCCCCGGAACTCCCGCCCGACGGCCCCGTGACCGTGCATCAGGCGCAGGCGTTCGTCGTATCCGAGCGTGTACCAGTTCGTCGCCCCGGGCGAGCGGCGCTTCGACATCGGGTAGAAGCAGAACGCCGGCAGCCCTGTGGGAGGGAGGTTGGGGTAGAGGCGAGCCTGTTTCATCTCCTCGGGCACGCCGGCCGCGTACTCGGACACCTCCGTGAGGGAGACGTAGGAGTCGGCGATCTCGAGGCCCGCCTGTTGCAGCCCGGTCTGGAGCCGGCGCAGCTCGCGGAGGTCCGGTCCGAGCCCCAGCACGCACAGGTCGGCCTTGTGGCCGACGATCGAGGCCGTGACGACCTGGTGCTCGGTCTTGCGTGCGCTCTCGACGACCTCGAGGGCGAGAGCTGCGTCGACCGGGTGATCCCGACGGACCTTGCAGAAGAGGTGGAGGACGTTCCAGCCGGTCGTCGGTGCCAGGGGGGCGTCGCTCGTGTCGTTCACAGGGGGGAGAGTCTAGAGAGCCGGACGCGAGACGAGGGGCGCTCTCGCGCCCCTCGTTCTCGGTGCCTGTCAGGATGGCCGGGCACTGAAGGCCCGCCGTCCGATCAGACGATCAGAAGTCCTCCATGCCTCCGCCGCCTGGCATGGCCGGAGCAGCGGGCGGCTCGGGCTTGTCCACGACGACCGCTTCCGTCGTGAGGAAGAGCGCCGCGATCGAGCCGGCGTTCTGGAGGGCGGAACGGGTGACCTTGGCGGCATCGATGACACCGGCCTTGAAGAGGTCCTCGTACTTGTCGGTGTCGGCGTTCAGGCCCTCGGCGGCGTTCTTCAAGCC
>JASHRK010000209.1 GCA_030037405.1 Acidimicrobiales bacterium
TACTTCGTCCACGGCTATGTCGCTCAGCCTGACGAGGCTTCGTACGTCGCCGCCACCTGCGACTACGGTGGGACGATGGCAGCCGCCGTCTCACGGGGAACCCTCTTCGCCACCCAATTCCACCCCGAGAAGTCGGGGAACGCCGGTCTCGCCCTCCTCGAACGTTTCGCGCGCGCGTGCGCCAGCTGAGCCATGGACCTCTGGCCTGGCATCGACATCCGCGAAGGGCGCTGCGTCCGGCTCTTCCGGGGAGACTTCGCGACCGAGACGGACTACGGCGACCCTGTCGAGCTCGCCGTCAGGTACGTGGACGAGGGCGCCGAGCGTCTCCATGTCGTCGACCTCGACGCCGCAAGGACGGGCAGCCCGGTAAATCGGGAGGTCATCTACCGCATCGTCCGTCTCACCGGTGCTCTCGTCCAAGCGGGCGGCGGCGTGCGCGACTCCGAGTCGGCGGCGGCGCTGCTGGACGGGGGAGTCGCCCGCGTCGTCGTCGGCACGGCCGCAATCACCCGCTTCCGTTCCCACTTCGAGAGCATGGCGGCGCGCTGGCCCGGGCGGGTCGCCGCCGGGCTCGACTACCGCACCGAGCGGGAGGGTGAGCTCGGTACCCCCCGCCACGAGCTCGCCGTCAGGGGTTGGACAGAGCCGAGCGGGGTCACGTTGGAGGACGTCCTCGACTGGCTCGCGGACCTGCCGATAGCAGCGCTCGTCGTGACCGACATCCGCCGCGACGGCACCGGTGTCGGCCCGGCCTTCCCCGAGTACGAGGAGCTTCTCCCAGCCACCTCGCAGCCGGTCATAGCCTCGGGCGGCGTCGGCTCGGTCGAGGACATCGTCCGCCTCGCCCGCATCGAGGCGGCCGGGCGGAAGATCTCCGGCGTCGTCGTCGGCAAGGCGCTCGCCTCGGGGGCGATGACGGTCCGCGACGCCCGCAAGGCGGCCCAGGGCATGACCCTCTGAGCGAGCCGTCGGGAGAGAGCCGTGCAAGCGGTGAGGATCATCCCCTGTCTCGACATCGATGGCGGCCGCGTCGTGAAGGGGGTGAACTATCTCGACCTCCGCGACGCCGGGGACCCCGTCGAGCTGGCCAAGGCGTACTCGAGAGCGGGCGCCGACGAGCTCGTGATCCTCGACATCACGGCCACCCCGGACGGCCGTGACACGACTCTCGCCGTCGTCGCCCGCGCAGCCGAGGAGGTCTTCATCCCCCTCACGGTCGGCGGCGGCATCCGCAACCGTGCCGACGCCCGCCGCCTTCTCAGGGCGGGGGCCGACAAGATATCGGTGAACTCCGCTGCCGTCGAGCGGCCCGCCCTCCTGGCGGAGCTCGCCGAGGAGTTCGGCACCCAATGCGTCGTGCTCGCAGTCGACGTGAAGCGCTCGGTGCTCGACGGCGACGCCCGGGAGCATGGGTGCCCTCGCTTCGAGGTCGTGACGCACGGGGGCCGCCGCCGCACGGGAGTCGATGCCCTCGAGTGGACGAGCGGAGCCTCGCAGCGGGGCGCCGGCGAGCTCCTCGTCACCTCGATGGACAGAGACGGCACCGAGTCCGGCTACGACCTCGAGCTCCTCGCCGCCATCGCCTCCGCGACCGAGCTCCCGCTCGTAGCTTCGGGCGGCGTCGGCAACCTCGAGCACCTGGCGGCGGGCTTTCTCGAGGGAGGCGCCGACGGCCTCCTCGCCGCCTCCATCTTCCACTTCGGGCGGCACAGCATCGCCGATGCTCGCAGCTACCTTGCCTCTCGAGGGGTTCCAGTACGGCCCTGAAGCCCTCGGCCTGCCGTCGTGACTTGCTGGGGTACCGTTCTCTGGTGAGCAACGACCAACCTCGGGCGCCGGAGTCGCCAGCGGGAGCCCCCGGCACCGGCAAGCAGCCCGTCACGATGTTGAACGACCGTGTCCTCGTGAGCGTCCCGAAGTCCGAGGGCGAGCGTCGCTCGCGCGCCGGGATCCTCATCCCCGCCACGGCCCAGCTGGCCCGCCGGCTTTCCTGGGCCGAGGTCGCAGCCGTCGGCCCTCATGTCCGCACCATCCGGGCGGGGGACACGGTGCTGTTCAATCCCGAGGACAGTTTCGAGGTTGACGTCCAGGGCGAGGAGTACCTGATAGTTCGGGAGAGAGACGTCCACGCCGTCGCCTCGGAGCGGATGGACGGCGGTACAGGGCTCTATCTGTGAGCGTACCGTGCTCGTGACCGGAGATGGCGCCGCCGAGGCCTTCTCGGAGGGAGTGCCACGCGGGACACCGATCGCGACGAACGCCGAGGAGCTCGCCTCCGTCCGCTACGACGCCAACGGGCTTGTCGTCGCAGTCGTGCAGGAGGCGAGCTCGAAAGAGGTCCTCATGGTGGGCTGGATGGACGCCGAGGCCCTCCGGCGGACTCTTGCGACGGGCCGGACGTGGTGCTGGAGCCGGAGCCGGAAGGAGTACTGGTGCAAGGGAGAGACCTCCGGCGACCGCCAGTTCGTTCGCGAGGTCCGCTACGACTGCGACGGCGACGCCCTCCTCGTCGTCGTTGACCAGACGGGAAGGGGCGCCTGCCACACGGGGGAACGGTCGTGTTTCTTCCGGGCGTTCGGGGGCGAAGGGGCCGGCACGGCCGGTGGCGCCGGAGGCGGCCACGAGGAAGGGGCGAGCTGACGGAGCCCTCGTTCGAGGAGTTCGAGGAGATGGCGGCGAGCCACCGGGTCGTTCCCGTATGGCGCGAGCTCGTCGCCGACACGCTCACCCCCGTCGGGGCCTTCCGCTGCCTCGTCGGCGACGGTCCCGGCTTCCTGCTCGAGAGCGTGGAGCATGGTGAGCGTTGGAGCAGGTTCTCGTTTCTCGGGCGCTCTCCCCGGGCGACGCTCGTCTCTCGCGGGAACCATGTCGAGGTGACAGGCGAGCTACCGGTCGCCCCTCCGCTCGAGGAAGGGATACTGGCGAGCCTCGAGGCACTCGTGTCGGAGCTTCGCGCCCCCCGGGTGGCCGTGCTCCCCCCGCTCTACTCCGGGCTCGTCGGCTATCTCGGTTACGACGTCGTGCGCGAGATAGAGCATCTCGGGCCGCCCCCGAAGGACGACTTGGGCCTACCTGACGCCGTCATGTCGGTCATCGGCGAGCTGGCCGCCTTCGACCACTGGCGCCAGCGTGTCACCCTGGTCGACAACGTCCTCCTGCCCCCGGCGGGCTCACCGGCGGGGCTCCCGGACCGGTACGCGGCGTCGGCTGCACGCATCGCCTCCATGAGGGAGATGCTCGAGGATGCCCCGCCCGAGCCGATGCTCTCCCCTCCGGGCCGGGACGACTCCCTGCCGCCCGAAGAGGTGCTCCGCAACGTCGCCGCCGAGCGCTACATGGAGGCGGTCGAGGTGGCAAAGGAGCACATCCGCGCGGGCGACGCCTTCCAGATCGTGCTCTCGGAGCGCTTCGACTTCGAGCTCGGTTGCGACGCCTTCGACGTCTACCGCGTGCTCAGGCAGGTGAACCCGAGCCCGTACATGTACTTCCTCCGCCAAGGGGGCGTCTCCGTCGTCGGGGCCTCGCCCGAGCCGATGGTGCAGCTCCTCGACGGCCGTGTCGTCATCCGCCCCATCGCCGGCACGCGCCCTCGCGGCGGAACTGAGCCGGAGGACCGAAGGCTCGAGGCGGAGCTCGTCGAGAACCCGAAGGAGCTGGCCGAGCACGTCATGCTCGTCGACCTGGCAAGAAACGACATCGGTCGCGTCGTCGCCTTCGACACAGAGACCGTCGACGAGCTCATGACGGTCGAGCGCTACAGCCACGTCATGCACCTCACCTCCCAGGTCTCGGGGAGGATCATCGAGGGAAAGGGGCCGATCGACCTCCTCCGGGCGACGCTTCCCGCCGGGACAGTCTCAGGGGCGCCCAAGGTAAGGGCTATGGAGATCATCGACGACCTCGAGACGACGAAACGAGGACCGTACGCCGGTACGGTCGGCTACATCGACTTCTCGGGAAACCTCGACACCGCTATCGCCATCCGGACGATGTTCGCCACGCCGGACGGTCATGGATCGGTGCAGGCCGGCGCCGGCATCGTCGCCGACAGCGATCCGACCTTCGAGGAGGCCGAGTGCCGGGCAAAGGCGGCAGCTGTGCTTGCTGCTGTCGCAGGGGCGAGGAAGCTTGCGGGCGAGCGCGCTGTTGCAATTGGCGATGGCTGACGCCCCTGTCCGGACGCGGAGAGTCGTCCGCGACGGCATTCTCGTCGAGGGCCCCGACGCCCTCTCCTGGCTGCAGGGACAGTTGACGCAGGACCTCGAGGCGATGGCGGTCGCTGAGACACGTCACAGCCTCGTGCTCTCCCCCCAGGGCAAGGTGGAATCCTTCTGCCGTGTGACACGAGAGGCCGAGGAGGGGTTCCTCCTCGACGTAGAGGCCGGCTTCGGGAACGCCCTCGGTGAACGGTTGCGGCGCTTCAAGCTGCGAGTGCGCGTCACGATGGAACCGGTTGCCGTAAGGGCGGAGGAGCGCCTCGGGCTCGGCTGGGAGGCGCTCGGTCCGCCCGAGGTCGCCGGGGAACAAGGGTTCCTCCAGCCGCCGGAGAGCACCGAGGACACCGCCTTCGAGCTCGCCAGGATAAAGACCGGCTTTCCTCGCTTAGGGAGGGAGCTGACCGAGCGATCGATCCCGCAGGAGGCGGGAGAGGAGCTCGTCGCCCGCACGGTGTCGTTCACCAAGGGCTGCTACACGGGCCAGGAGCTCGTCGCCCGCCTCGATGCCCGCGGGTCCAACGTCCCGAGAAAGCTCCGGCTCCTCGAGGCATCCGGCGGTCCGGTACCGGAGCCAGGTGCCAAGGTCACGCTCGGAGGGAGCGAGATCGGGCAGGTGACTAGCGCCGCCGCGACTCCGGAGGGCGGCTGGACGGCCCTCTCGTACGTGAAGCGGGCGGCGGCAGGCAACCTCGGAGAGGTCTTCGTCGACACCGGGGCAGGCGGGGTGCCGGCGACGATGCTCCTCCCCGGCGCGTCGGCCACGACACGGACAGGATAGGGCGCTCCCGTGGCGATCCTTCTCGCGGTCCTGGCCGCCCTCTGCAACGCTCTGGCGACGATATTCGAGCGTCTCGGAGTCGAGAACGCTCCCGCCGACGCCCAGCTCAGCTGGCGGCTCATGGCCTACGTCTTGAAAAGGCCGATCTGGTTCCTCGGCCTCGGCGCCATGGTCGGAGCCTTCGCCTTCCAGATGTCGGCCCTCGCCGAGGGCGGCCTCACCGTCGTGCAGCCGCTCCTCGCGACAGAGCTCCTCTTCCTCGTCGTCATCCTCCGCGTCTGGTTCGGGCGTCCTCTCGGATGGCGGGAAGCGGCCGGGACGCTCTCTACCGTGGTCGGCCTCGCCGTCTTCCTCGCCGCCAGCAACCAGGGCGGTGGTGATCACATGCCAACCACGCCGGAGTGGATCATGGTGGTCGGCTCCTGCGTCCTCGGCGTCACCCTCTCCAGCACCCTCGCGACGCGGGGCTCGCCCGCCTGGCGCTCGGCGTGGTTCGGAGTGTCCTCGGGGATCGCCTTCGCCCTCTGCGCCTCCTTCATCAAAGCGACGACGACTCTGCTCTCCCACGGGGGGGTGGCGCATGCCCTCACGAACTTCGAGCCCTACGGGATCGCTCTTGCGGGCGCTGCCGGTCTCTACCTCACCCAGAACGCCTACCACGCCGGGCCGGTGACGGCCTCCCAGGCGACGATGCTCATCGTCGACCCGATCGGGAGCGTCATCATCGGAGTCGGCGTCTTCGGGGACAACCTTCGGGGCGGCCTCGGCACCCTCACCCTCGATGCCTGCGCCCTCGCCCTCATGTCCGTCGGGCTCTTCGTGCTCTGCCACTCGCCCCTCATAGTCGGAGCGACCGGCAAGGAGCGACTCTCGAGGGCCGATCCGGTGGGCGATGCAGCAGTCTCAGGAGCGGCGACCACCTCACAGTAGGCTCGGCTCGATGGCGACCTACCTGGACGGGATCGTCGCGTGGCACCGGGAGCGGGCGGCAAGCGACCGCCGCGACTTAAGCGAGCTCGCCGAGGCCGCCGCCATCGCGAGCGAGCTCGACCCTCCCCGGCCCTTCGCGCGGGCCCTCTCCTCCTCGAACCTCGTGGCAGTCGTCGCCGAGATCAAACGGAGATCGCCCGTGAAGGGCGCTCTCGACGAGTCGCTCGACCCTGTCTCCACCGCTCTTGCCTACGAGTCTGGCGGTGCAGCCTGCCTCTCGGTCCTGACGGACGCTCCTCACTTCGGCGGGTCCGCCGAAGATCTCCGCCGGGCACGGGCGGCCGTCGCCCTCCCGGTGCTGAGAAAGGACTTCACCGTCTCCCTGAGAGACGTCTACGACGCCCGGCTCATGGGAGCCGACGCAGTCCTTCTCATAGCGGCCGCCCTCGCAGACGACGAGATGGCGGCCTACGGCGTCGCTGCCTGCTCGCTCGGCATGGCCGCCGTCGTCGAGGTGCACGACGAGGTCGAAGCCGTGCGAGCGCTCGCAGCTGGCGCCTCCGTCATCGGGGTCAACCAGCGCGACCTGCACACCTTCACGGTCGACGCCGACCGGGCGGTCCGCGTCGCAGGCGCCCTTCCTCCAGACGTCGTGAAGATGGCCGAGTCCGGCGTACGCACCCCCGAGGACGCTTCCGAGCTGGCGGCGGCGGGCTACGACGCCGTCCTCGTCGGCGAGGCGCTCGTCCTCGCCGAGGATCGGGCGGCAGCCGTACGCAGCCTGGCCGCGACGAAGACCGTGAGCCTCTGATGTGGGTGAAGATCTGCGGGATCACGAGCGAGGAGGACGCTCTCCTCGCCGTCGCCATGGGAGCCGACGCCGTCGGCTTCGTCTTCGCCCCGTCGCCCCGCCAGATGAGCCCGTCCGCCGTGCATGCCATCACCCGCCGCCTCCCGCCTGAGGTCGTCACAGTGGGCGTCTTCAGAAACGAGCGCCCCCAGACCGTGGTGGACACCGTCAACCGCGCCGGTTTGAAGGTGGCACAGCTGCACGGGCAGGAGAGCCGGGAGGACTGCGGTTACGTGTCTGCCCGTGTCCCGGTGGTTATCAAGGCCTTCGCGGCTGGAGACCGCCGCATGGATCGTGCCGGTGAGTACGGCGCCGGCATCGTCATGATCGACGCTCCCTCTCCCGGTTCGGGCAAGGTGTTCGACTGGCGCCTCGCCGAGGGCGCCCCGAGGGGACGGCGCCTCCTCCTCGCCGGAGGACTGGACCCCGACAACGTCGCCGAGGCGATCCGCACCGTCCATCCCTGGGGGGTCGACGTCTCGACCGGAGTCGAGACATCGCCCGGCCGGAAGGACCCGACCCGCGTCCGGTCGTTCGTGCAGTCAGCAAAGGCGGCCGAGCCTGAGCCCTACGCGCCGCTCGAGCCCGAGAGCCTCCCCTTCGACTGGCAGGAGGAGACCAACCTGTGACGGCTCTCGGCGATCTCATGAGAGAGCCTTCCCCCTCGGGGCGCTTCGGCGAGTACGGGGGGCGTTTCGTTCCTGAGTCTCTCGTCCCCGCCTGCCAGGAGCTCGAGCGGGCCTTCAGGTTGGCCTGGGCGGACCCGTCCTTTCGCGGCGAGCTGGACCATCTCCTCCGGACCTACGGCGGGCGCCCGACGCCCGTCACGGAGTGCCACAGGCTGTCGGAGGAGCTCGGTCTGCGGATCCTTCTAAAGCGGGAGGACCTCAACCACACGGGCTCGCACAAGCTGAACAACGTCATCGGCCAGGCCTTGCTCGCCCGGCGTATGGGGAAGAGCCGCCTCGTCGCCGAGACGGGCGCCGGTCAGCACGGGGTCGCCACAGCTACGGCGGCGGCCCTCTTCGGCATGGAGTGCACCGTCTACATGGGCGCCGTCGACGTCGCCCGCCAGGAGCTCAACGTCTTTCGCATGAACCTGCTCGGCGCCACGGTCCGGCCCGTCGAGTCGGGGTCGAAGACGCTGAAGGACGCCATCAACGAGACGCTGCGGGACTGGGTGGCCACGGTGGAGACCACGCACTACTGCCTCGGCTCGGTCATGGGGCCGCATCCGTACCCGTTCCTCGTCCGCGAGCTGCAACGCGTCGTCGGAGAAGAGGCTCGCTCGCAGTGCCGGCAGGTCCTCGGCGACGCCGACCCCGACATTGTGGTCGCCTGCGTCGGGGGCGGCTCGAACGCGGCGGGCACGTTCGCGGGCTTCGTCGACTCGGGGGCGAGGCTTGTCGGCGTCGAGGCGGCGGGGGGAGCGGCAATGGGCCACGGCATCCCCGGGGTGGTGCACGGGATGCGGTCGAAGTTCCTCCAGGACGAGGAGGGACAGATCCTCGAGGCGGAGTCGATCTCCGCCGGGCTGGACTATCCCGGCATCGGGCCGGAACATGCCCAGCTGGGCGACGCCGGCCGGGCCGAGTACGGCCAGGCATCCGACGAGGAGGTGCTCGCCGCCTTCCGCCTTCTGGCGCGCACGGAGGGCATCCTCCCGGCGCTCGAGCCATGCCACGGGCTCGCCTGGATCGTCCGCGAGGCGGGCAGGTCGATCCCGCGAGGATCAGCCGTGCTCCTCACGATGTCGGGACGAGGCGACAAGGATGTCGCCCTCGTGCTGGAGCATTCCCGTTGACGGGCCGGAACTCGTGAGAGAGCACGCTTCGTGACCGAACGCCCGCCTGGTCGCCTCGAGGCCGTGCTCCGCGCCCGCCGCGACAACGGCCAGAAACTCCTCGTTCCCTACCTCATGGGAGGGCTCGGCGAGGAGTGGCCCGCGGTCCTCGAGGCGGTCGCCGCCGCCGGGGCCGACGCCGTCGAGGTGGGGATTGCCTTCTCCGACCCGATGATCGACGGGCAGACGATCCAGGAGGCATCGGTCCGGGCCCTTGCAGGTGGAGCCACGCCGGAGCGCGTCGTCGCCTCCCTTGCCTCGGCCGACGTCGGCGGGACGCCGCTTGTCGTCATGACCTACTACAACATCATCGCGAGGGCCGGAGAGCACCGCATGGCGCAGTCGCTCGCGGAATCCGGCGTCTCGGGCGCCATCGTGCCCGATCTCCCCGCCGACGAGATCGACTCCTGGCAGGCCGAAGCGTTCGCCGCCGGTCTCGACACCGTCCTCCTCGCCGCCCCGACCACGCCCGACGCCAGGTTGAAGATGATCGCCGGGAAGGCGTCTGGTTTCTTGTACGCCGTCGGGGTCATGGGGGTGACGGGGGAGCGCACCAAGCTCGCCGAGAGCGCCCTCGAGATCGCCCGCCGCTGCAAGGAGGCGTCCGACCTGCCTGTCCTCGTGGGCGTCGGCGTCACGACGCCCGAGCAGGCCGTCACGATATGCCGGGTCGCCGACGGAGTCGTCGTCGGCTCCGCCCTCGTGCGCCGGCTCCTCGACGGCGAGGGTCCGGACGGCGCCGCCGAGCTCGTCGGCTCCTTCCGGAAGGTGCTCGACGCCGCCTTCTCCACCGCCTGACGCTGCGCCCTCTCGCCCCGTGTGCCACCGGCCCCGGGCAGTGCGGCTTGCAAGAACTCGGGCTCGGAGGCGAAGGACCGAGAAGAGGGATCCCTGCATGATTATGCAGAGCTACGTATAGTAATGCTATACTACCTCGCTTATGAGGGCTGGGATCGTGGGAGCGACGGGATATCTCGGTGCCGAGCTTCTCCGCCTTCTTGCCGACCACCCGGTGCTCGACGTCGTGGTCGCCCAGGGCGAGTCGAGCGCCGGGACG
>JASHRK010000210.1 GCA_030037405.1 Acidimicrobiales bacterium
CCGGCCCTCCCTGAGGGCGCGGCGAAGCTCAGGATGTTCGGCTTCAATCAGAAGGCGCCGCTCGTCCTCGTCGGCCGGGTCGAGCAGGGCCAGGTCGACGCCGTCGACGTCACCCGCAGCAGGCAGAACAGCGAACCGCCGTCGCTCTTCGTCGCTCACCGCGCGCACGATATACGCGCGTCGGAGAGACCGCCGAGACAAGGGGGCGAGGTGCGGCTCTTTACAAGTCCCTTGCCCGGCGTTCTCGTGTCGTGCTCTGGTCGCGCTACTTGGCGCTCGTGACCAGACGCTCGCGGTCGAAGATCGCCGTCGCCATACGCAGTCCAAGCCGGTCGAGGACGAGCACCCCCGCCCCAAAGCCGGCGGCGACGGGGAGGATGGCGGGGATCACGCCCAAGGCGAGAAGCGAGGTGATCGCGACGGTTGGCAGGCTGACGAGGATCGAAAGCTGGGCCGCGGTGCGCGGGTCTCGCGTCCGGGCGGAGACAGCCATGCCGACCCAGATCGACCAGATGGCGAGAAGTGGGGTGAAGACGACCTGGGCGATCAGCTCGGGGCCCTGGACGAGCGCGGGAGCGATTCCGGGCTGGGCGAACAGCTCGACGATGGCGACGAAGAGGCCGAACACGAAGTAGGAGACGACGACCGCCGGCACGAACGCCGCCAGCGCCTTTCCGATCATGAGCTCCTCGCGGCGAACCGGCGTCGAGAGCACGGGTTCGAGCGTGCCCTGCAGCCGCTCACCCACGAGCGAGTAGGCGGCCAGCGCTGCCGGCACCAGGGCGGGGATAGCCAATAGGTAGAGCAGCGAGTGCTCGTGGCGCAACCCGCTCGATGCCGACGCGGAGAGGGTGAAGACCTGGACGACAGGCTGGATGAGAAACACGAGCGGCAGCACGAGCATGGCGTAGATGATGTTCCCGTTTCGCCGGTACTCGTGAAGCTCCTTGCGGAAGATCGCGCCAACGCGCCTTTTGCTGATGGTCATGACCGCTCCACCTCCTTGTCGGTGTCGACGAACTCGAGGTACACGTCCTCGAGCGAGTGTTGCGACTCGCTGATCGACATCACGTCGGCTCCTGCCGCAACAAGCGCCCGCGTCGTTGCCGGCGCTGCCACATCGGGATCGGACACCGTGAGCAGGTAGCTGCCGCAAGCGTCCTCTTGCCAAGCGTCGACGCTCGGAAGCGACGAGAACGTCGGGCCCGGGCTCGAGAGCGGGCGGCGGACACGGACGACGAGCGTGTGAGCGAACATCCGGTCGCGCAGCTCTTCAGGTGGACCGATCGTGCGCAGCGTCCTGTTCAAGATCGCCACCCGGTCACAGAGCTGTTCCGCCTCGGCAAGGCGATGCGTCGTGAGAAAGATCGTCGTCCCCCGCCGGCGGAGCTCACGGATCAGATCGTGGACATCGCGGGCAGCGGCAGGGTCCAGCCCGGAGGTCGGCTCGTCGAGAAACAACAGCTCCGGGTCACTCAGCAACGCCCGGGCCAGTGCGGTGCACTGCCGTAAGCCCTTGGACAAGGACCCGCAGGCATCCTTCGCGCGGTCGGCGAGACCAACCGCCCGCAGGGCGTGCTCGATGCGATCGGCTGGATCGTCCACCTCGTAGAGGTCGGCAAAACAGCTGAGGTTCTCCTCGACGCTGAGCCGAAGGTAGAGACCCGGCGTCTCCGGCATGATGGCGACACGATGGCGGATCGTCTCGCCGTTCTCTGGGGTGAGCGGGACCCCGGCAACCGTCGCCGACCCCGAAGTGGGTGCGATGAGCGTGCCGAGAGTGCGGACCGTGCTCGTCTTGCCGGCCCCGTTCGGCCCGAGAAAGCCGAAGATCTCCCCACAACCGACATCGAAGCTCACGTCTTCGTAGGCGACACGCTCGCCGAAGCGTTTCGTGAGGCCGTGCACGGAGAGCGCGGCATCGGCGGGTCGCACTTCGTTGCTCGCTGTTGCAGGCTTTGCAAGGGACATCTCGAGCTCCAGCGCCATCGTCGCCTCGTTTCCGCCCGACCATCCGGGCTTCTCCTCGACAAATGTGATATCATCAAGATAAACTAATGGTATCGAGTCGTCAAGAGGGGAGAGCAAGATGAGCACGACGGAGCGGGTCGTAGGGCAGGTCGATGGTTCAACGCAGGTGGACGAGAGAGCCGCCTGGTCGGCGCCGGGGGTCGGTGCGCTCCTGCTCGGCTTGGCCGTGCTCGCCGCCGGTGGAGTGCTCACCGGCTTCGGCGCAGCCGAGGGAGGTTTTGTCGGCACCGGGCCGGGCGCCCGCCTGGCCGTCGGTCTCGTGCTTGTGGTGGCGGCATGGCTGACCTTCCGAGGGCTTACCGCCGTCGTCCCCGGCGAGGCGCGAGCGATCCAGCTCTTCGGCCGCTACCACGGCACGATCCGCTCGTCCGGCTTGCACTGGGTCAACCCCTTCGCCGAGCGGCGCCGTGTGTCGACGCGGGTGCGCAACCAGGAGACGGCCCTCGCCAAGGTCAACGACGCCGACGGCAACCCGATCGAGATCGCGGCAGTGGTCGTCTGGCAGGTGCGTGACACCGCCAAGGCGATCTATGCCGTCGACGACTTCGCCCACTTCGTCGCCATCCAGAGCGAGACTGCGGTTCGCCACACCGCCTCGAGCTACCCCTACGACAGCCGCGGTAGCGGAGGGCTCTCCCTCCGCGACAACGCCGAGGAGATCACCGAACGCCTCTCGGCAGAGATCACCGACCGTGTTGGTCCGGCCGGGGTGACGATCGTCGAGTCGCGGCTCACCCGGCTGTCCTATGCCCCCGAGATCGCCCAGGCGATGCTGCGCCAGCAGCAGGCGAGCGCCGTCGTCGCCGCTCGCCAGCGGATCGTCGAGGGAGCCGTCGGCATGGTCGAGCTCGCCCTGCAGCGGCTCGAGGAACGTGCGGTCGTCGAGCTCGACGAGGAGCGCAAGGCGGCGATGGTCTCGAACCTGCTCGTGGTGCTCTGCAGCGAGCAGGCCACCCAGCAGGTCGTCAACACCGGGTCGCTCTACCAGTAGCCCTGCCTCGGTCCAAAGTATGAGCGAGCGCAAGGGCATCCTGCTCCGCCTCGACCCCGCCGTTCACGACGCCCTCGCCCGGTGGGCCGGAGACGAGCTTCGCAGCACGAACGCCCAGATCGAGTATCTCCTGCGCCGGGCGCTCTCGGAGGCTGGCCGACTCCCCCGCCAGGTTGCCGAGATGCGCAAGCCCGGCAGGCCGAGATCCGAAGCCAGAAACGTGACCTGATCTTCCGCAGCTGGGCGCCTCTCACGAACGTCCGCCCGGGAGTTCCGGCACAATTACACGCCAATGAGCACACGTTCCAGCTCCGATCCCGTCGGGCGTCCCCGCCTCACCCTCCTCGCCGTCTGCGGGGGGACGTTCATGCTGCTCGTCGACGTCACCATCGTGCAGGTGGCGTTGCCGACGATGCAGCGCCATCTCCACGCCAGTTTCGGTGACCTCCAGTGGGTGATCGACGCCTATGCCCTCGTCCTCGCATCGCTCATCCTGACGAGTGGAGCCCTCGCCGACCGTTACGGCAGGAAGCGAGTCTTCCTGTTCGGTGTCGCTGTCTTCACGGCGGCCTCCTTCTTGTGCGGCGTGGGCACCGGGATGACGATGGTCATCTGGTCACGGGCTCTGCAGGGCGTCGGAGGTGCCGCAATGTTCGCCACCGGCCTCGCCTTGATCGGCCAGGACTTCCATGGACCGGCGAGGGCGCGGGCGATCGCATGGTGGGGGGCGACGGTTGGCGTAGCCGTCGCCGTCGGCCCGCTCATCGGTGGGGTTCTCACCGAGGGGCTCGGGTGGCGCTGGATCTTCTTCGTCAACGTGCCCATCGGCATAGCCACCGTCCTTCTTGCGCAGCGTTCCGTGCGCAACGTCTCGGACCCCGGCTCGAGCTCGCTTGACGGTGGCGGCTTGCTGCTCTTCTCGGGGGCCTTGTTTCTTCTCGTCTTCGGCCTTATCCGTGGCAACGAGCTGGGCTGGACCAACCCCACGATCGTCGCCGTGCTTGCCGGCGCCTTCGTCGCTTTGTCGGCCTTCGTCTTCGTCGAGCTGCACCACGAGCGGGCGATGTTCGACCTCTCGCTCTTCCGGCGGCCGAGCTTCACCGGTGTCTCGGTCGGTACCTTCGCGATCGGGGCTGGAATGTTCGGGTTGCTCCCCTATCTCACCCTCTACCTGCAGAACGACCTCGGCTACTCACCGCTCCAGGGTGGCCTGCGCCTGCTGCCCTGCACGATGCTCTGTTTCGTCGTGCCGTTGCTGCTCCGCAACCACCTCGAACGGCTCGCCCCCGGTGCCCTGCTTGGCGGCGGTCTCGCCGTCACCGCGATCGGCGTGGCGCTCATCCTGCTCGTCGGCCCTCGCTCGGGCTGGACGGCGTTGCTGCCTGGTCTCGTGGTCTCGGGCCTTGGCATAGGCATGTCCAACCCGGCAATCGCACGCACTGGCCTCGGAGTGGTGCCTCCAGAGCGGACCGGAATGGCCTCCGGGCTCTCCAACACCTTTCGCATAGGCGGGCTGGCGACCGGGGTTGCGGCCTGGGGGGCCATCTTCCAAGCGAGGCTGGAGTCGAGCTTGCATGCCCGTCTCCACCGTCCCGAGGCAGCTCTGGCCCGGGAGATCGCTGCCGCCGGTCTCCGTCACGGCACACCGGCCATGGTCGACGCCGCCTCTCAAGCCTTCGCCTCAGGATTGAGCCTGCTCGTCCTCATCGCCGCCGTCGTCGTCGCTGCCGGTGCCATCGCAGCAGCGGCGATGGTCCGCCGCCGCGACTTTCACCCGCCGTCCGCTCCGATCCAGACGCCGACGGCCTCCTCCAGCACCGGAAGTGGAACGGAGCCGTGGTCCATGACCGCAGCGTGGAAGTCACGTAGCAAGAAGGCGCCACCAAGCGTCTCCTGAGCCGTCTCCCGCAGCCGCAGGATCTCGAGCTTGCCCGTCAAGTAGGCGAGGGGCTGGCCCGGCCAGACGATGTAGCGGTCGATCTCGTTGGCGAGAAAGCCCTCGGGCACCGGCACGTGCTCCACGAAGAAGGCGAGGGCCTGGTCGCGGCTCCAGCCCTTGTCGTGGAGTCCTGTATCGACGACGAGCCGGGCCGCCCGCATCAGCGAGGCGGTGATGGCGCCGAGGAGCGCCTCGACGCCCGAGTACAGGCCGAGCTCCTCGGCAAGCTGCTCCGCGTAGAGGGCCCAGCCCTCCGAGCAGACAGTCACGCTGCGCTGGCGCTGCAGGGCCGGCAGATCCTCGAGAAGCAACAGGCGTCCGAGGTGGAGGTGATGCCCGGGGACGGTCTCGTGGAAGGCGACGCTCTCGAGCTCCCAGCCGGTGCCGGCGGTGGCTCGGCGAGTGTTGAACCAGTAGGTGCCCGGACGGCTGCCATCGAGCCGGGGCCGGGTGTAGTGCGGTGCCATGCCACTGTCGGCGACGACCGGTGGCATCGGGCTGATGGCGCAGGGCTCTGGGAGGGGGCGCGGGAAAGCCTCGCCAACGGCGGCCTCGGCGCGGCGCACGGCTTCGACCGCGGCGGACATGGCGGCCTCAGGATCGGCGGCGGCGGAAGCGCGCAGCGCCTGGCGCACCGCCTCCAGGTCGCCGAGACCGATAGAGGCGCCGAGCTCGACGGCGCGGTCCTCGAGGCGCTCGATCTCGTCCCGGCCGGTGCGGTGCAGCTGCTCGGCGGTCAGAGGCAGGGTGGTGTGCACGCGGATGGCCCGGGCGTACTCGTCATCCCCGTCGGGCAGGTAGGCCAGGCCTGCCGCCTCGGCCGGCCTTGAGCGGGGCAGCAGTTCATGCAGCTCGGACACCCAGCGAACCATTGCCGGCTTGACCACGTCGGCCACCAGCCGATCGCGCTCCTCCCGCCAGGCGGCGGCACCGTCCCAGCCCTTCGGCGGCTGGGGGGCGGCGATGGCGTCGGGAACATCCTGGGCGAGAAGATCCCCGGCCCAAGTCAGAGCCTGATCCACGAGTGGCGCCACAGGCAGCCGCCCAGACGCGGCGCCGTCCCGGAGCCGGTCTGTCAGCTGGTCTATCCAGCGGCCGGAGCCCGCGAGACGCTCGAGGTAGTCGGCGGCTGCTTTTGTGTCGCCGATCACGGTGATCGCCGTCTCGGAGAACAGCCGGGCCGGGCCGGCGAAAGGCATGGCGGTAACCGTGTACTCGTCCGATGCGGCGTCAAGGGCGGCCAGCTCCTGGTCGGCGGCCGACACTATGCAGGCCAGATACAACGAGTCATCGCGCCCGAGGGCACCCTTGTCGATGCTCCCGGCCTCGGCAAGAACCGCCTCGACCTCGGCCCGGCGCTTTTCCGTCCCAGCCGGGCTCGCGTCGGGCAGGAGGTGGGCGTAGCCGGGAAGGCCGAGGCCGCTGGCCAGGAAAGGATGAGTGGTCAGGTAGCCCTCGTGGTAGCGGTCGGACAGCTCGCGGACGGTAGTCATGACCCCAGTCTGCCTCGAAGTGCCTCAGCAGTCGTCACGAGTGTTCTCGGAGTGTGAGGATGGGTCCATGACTCGGTGCCTGATTCTCTGGGACATCGACGGGACGCTCGTCAGCGCGGGCGCAGCCGGACGTCTCGCTCTCGAGCACGGCGCGATGGCCGCCACCGGCCTCGGAAGCGTCCCGAGCATCGTCATGGGCGGGAAGACCGATCCCCAGATCCTCCGCGAGATCCTCACGCTCGCCGGTCTGACCGATACCCGTATCGATGCCGCCATACCGCGCGCCCTGGTGGAGGCGGAACACTTCCTCGCCGGGGCCACCGACCGGATGCGGGCGGAAGGACGAGTGCACCCGGGCGTTCGGGAGCTCCTTGAGGCGCTCGGTGAGAGCGACGGCGTGCGCCAGAGCCTGCTCACGGGCAACATCGCTCCGAACGCCGTGCTGAAGATGCGCACCTTCGGCCTCGAGCGCTACTTCGACTTCGAGATCGGTGCCTTCGGGACCGACCACGCGGAGCGCGACCAGCTGGTGCCTTTCGCGCTGCGACGGGCGCGCGAGTTGCGTGGCGAGTCCTACGCCGCCCGCGACGTCTGGGTCATCGGCGACACCGCCAACGACCTGAGCTGCGCGCGGGCGGCAGGCGTGCGCTGCCTCATCGTCGGGACGGGGCACGCCGGCTTCGCCGCGGTACGCGATCTTGACGCCGACGTCGTGCTCGAGAACCTTGGCGACACCGCCCTCGTGCGCAAGATCCTGCTCGAGGACTAGGTGC
>JASHRK010000211.1 GCA_030037405.1 Acidimicrobiales bacterium
CCGAGAGCGGTCGCGAGGGCGAAGCGGGCAGCGGCCGATCCCGCATCAGAGAGGTCTCGGTACGCCCGCGCCTTCACGAGCTCCACGTAGTCGTCGCAGTAGCGCCAGAAGAAGGCCTCGGCGTCTTCGAGAGCTCTCGCATAGTCGAACCGCTCGAGGGCCTCTGTCGCGCCCCGCACAGTCGAGGCGAGCATCGCCAACATCGAAACGTCCACCGGCGTCAATGCCGCCGGTCGCTCTGCCGTCGCCGGCGAGGTGGCACGCGAGAGGACGAAGCGCGTCACGTTCAGGATCTTGATGGCGAGCCGCCGGCCGACCTTCATCTGCTGCTCGTCGTAGGCGCTGTCGACGCCAAGACGGGCCGACGTCGCCCAGTAGCGCACGGCGTCGGTGCCATGACGCTCGAGGGGCTCGCTCGGGACGATGGCGTTGCCCTTGGACTTGCCGAGCTTCTTGCGGTCCGGATCGAGGATGAAACCCGATATGGCGGCATGCCTCCAAGGAAGCTCGTCGTTCTCGAGCTCGCTTCGCACGACCGTCGAGAAGAGCCACGTCCGGATGATGTCGTGCGCCTGCGGGCGCATGTCGTTGGGAAAGACCGTCGCGAACAGGTCGGGGTCGTCGAGGTACCGCCCTGCTATCTGGGGCGAGAGGGACGAGGTCGCCCAGGTGTCCATGACGTCCGGGTCACCGGCGAAGCCGCCCGCCTTGCCCCTGTCCGACTCTTCGAAGCCCGGGGGGACGTCGGTCGAAGGATCGACGGGGAGCTGCGAGTCGTCGGGGAGAAGGATCTCGTCCTCGATCGGCTCGCCGTCGCTTCCGAGCCGGTACCAGACGGGAAACGGCACCCCGAAGAAACGCTGCCTCGAGAGCGCCCAGTCGCCGCTCAGCCCTTCCACCCAGTTCTCGTAGCGCACCTGCATGTAGGAGGGGAGCCAGTCGAGCTCTCTTCCCCGTTCGAGGAGGCGCTCTCTCATCGCCATCGTCTTCATGTACCACTGGCGCGACGAGACGATCTCGAGGGGGCGTTCTCCCTTCTCGTAGAACTTGACGGGGTGAGTGATCGGGCGCGGCTCTCCGACGAGGGCGCCGGCGGTGCCGAGCAGCTCGGCGATTCGGCGCTGCGCCTGTCTCACGGTCTGCCCGCGGAGCTGTGCGTAAAGCCTGCCAGCTCTCGCCGGGTCCTCGGACTCCCACCCTTTGGCGCCGTAAGGAGCTTCCCCGAGCCGCCCATCCCGCTCGACGACGGTGCGGGTGGGAAGCCCGAGCTCCCGCCACCACAGGACGTCTGTCAGATCGCCGAAGGTGCAGATCATCGCGATCCCCGAGCCCTTGTCCGGTTCGGCGAGACGATGGGCGACGACGGGCACGCGCACTCCGAAAAGCGGCGTCACGACCTCGGTCCCGACGAGATGACGGTAGCGCTCGTCGGACGGGTGGGTGACGAGGGCGACGCAGGCAGGCACGAGCTCCGGACGGGTCGTCTCGATCTCGACGGCACCGCCCTCGGCTCCCGGGCCCACGCCGCCGGGCCCGTCCGCTCGCTCGAAGCGCAGACGGTAATAGGCGCCCTTCACCTCGCGGTCCTCGAGCTCGGCCTGGGCGACAGCAGTCTGGAAGTCGACGTCCCAGAGGGTCGGGGCCTCGGCCCGGTACGCCTCCTTGCGCTCGAGGTTGCGGAGGAAGGCGACTTGCGACGTCCGCCGCGCCAAGCTCCCGATCGTCGAGTAGTGGTACTCCCAGTCGAAGGACATGCCGAGGAGCCGGAAGAGCTCCTCGAAGGTCTTCTCGTCCTCGGCCGTGAGCCGCCGGCAGAGCTCGACGAAGTTGGGGCGCGAGATCGGGATCGCCTCCTTCTCGTTCGACTCTGGAGGGACGAAGGAAGGGTCGTAGGGCTGGGAGGGGTCGCAACGGACCCCGAAGTAGTTCTGCACCCGGCGCTCGGTGGCGAGGCCGTTGTCGTCCCAGCCGATCGGGTAGAAGACGGCCTTGCCTCGCATGCGCTGGTAGCGGGCGATGACGTCTGTCTGGCTGTAGGAGAAGACGTGCCCCACGTGGAGGGAGCCCGACACGGTCGGGGGCGGCGTGTCGATCGCGAACACCTCCTCTCGCTGCCGTTGCCGGTCGAAGCGGTAGGTGCCGGACTCGTCCCATCTGGCGGACCACTTGGCCTCCAAGCCGTCAAGGGTCGGTCGCTCCGGGACCTGGGGCGCGCTCATCGGACTAGTACGGTACTTTGCCATGTTGCGGCTCCATGACACGGCGACAGGTGCCGTAAGACCGCTCGGCGTCGGGCCGGGCGGCCGGGTGCGCATGTACGTCTGCGGGCCGACCGTGTACGGCGCCCCGCATGCCGGTCACGGACGCTCCACCCTCGTCTACGACGTCGTCCGGCGTTACCTCGAGTGGACGGGGACCGAGGTCGTCCACGTCTCGAACGTGACCGACATAGACGACAAGATCATCAACCGGGCGAGCGAAGAGGCAAGACCCTGGGCGGAGGTGGCCGAGGAGAACGAGGAGCTCTGGTGGCTCTCGATGGACCGCTTGGGGGTGGCACGGCCGCACGAGACCCCACATGCCACCGGCTACCTCCCTGCCATGGTCGAGCTGATCGGTGAGCTGGCGAGAGACGGGGCCGCTTACGCGATCGACGACGGCGTCTACCTGTCGGTTGCTGCCGTGCCCGGTTACGGGCTTCTTGCCCAGCAACCCCTCGAGTCGCTGCGCGCCGGTGCCCGGGTCGAGGTGGTGGCAGGAAAGCGGAGCCCACTCGACTTCGCCCTCTGGAAGAGAGCGAAGCCGGGCGAGCCGAGCTGGTCCTCCCCATGGGGCGAGGGAAGGCCCGGTTGGCACACCGAGTGCGTGGTGATGTCGCTCGCCTTGCTCGGGGAGGGTTTCGAGCTTCACGGCGGCGGCGAAGACCTCAAGTTCCCCCATCACGAGAACGAGCGGGCGCAGGCGGTTGCCCTCGGCCGCAGCTTCGCCGCCCACTGGATGCACCATGCCATGGTCGAGCTCGAAGGCGAGAAGATGGCGAGGTCGGTGGGGAACGTGCTGAGCCTCGGGGAGCTCTTGGAGTCGACCGACCCCCGCGCCTATCGGCTGCTCGTCCTGCAGGCTCACTACCGCGCTCCGATGGACGTCGGCCCGAGCGGGCTTGCCGCCGCCACGCAAGCGCTCGAGCGTCTTGACTCCCTTGCCCGGCGCATAGACGAGATCGAGAGAGCTCAGTCGTGCGGTGCCGATGCGGCCCGGGAGCCTCGAGGAGATCCTGCCCCGGCGCCTTCGGAGGATCTCGTATCGTCGTTCCGGGAGCGGGTGGACGACGACCTCGACACTCCGCGTGCCCTCGCCCTCGTCTTCGACGCCATACGTGGCGCGAATGCGTTGCTTGACAACGGAGATGTCGTAGCCGGCCTGGCGCGGGGGCGAGCCGCCCTCGAGTGCGCCCGCGGGCTCGGTCTGAGTCCCGCCGGCGACCGAGGCATCTCCACCCATGCCTCGGAGCTCGCCCACAAGCGCGACGAGGCACGCGCCGTGCGAGACTGGGCGCAGGCGGACAGCCTGCGCGATCAGCTGGTGCGCATGGGCTATAGGGTCGAGGACACTCCGGGAGGTACTCGCTTGTACCGCACCGGCGTTTCCCTGTGAATTTGCTGGCAACCTCTGCTAGCCTCTCCGCCGGAGTCTGAGCCGGGAGGCTCGAGCGCCTGTTCAGCATTTCCGAATACAAGGGGGATCGCCATCGTGGCGACCGGAGTAGTCAAGTGGTTCAACGCCGAGAAGGGCTACGGGTTCATCTCGCAGCAGGACGGCGCGGACGTCTTCGTCCACCACACTTCCATCCAGATGCAGGGATATCGCACTCTCACGGAGGGTCAGGAGGTCGAGTTTGACATCCAAGAGGGCCCGAAGGGACTGCAAGCCGGTAACGTTCGCTCCGTCTGATCCGCTCCTCACCTCCCCGCTCCTCGGCAAGTCCTAAGTGATCGCTGAAGGGCGAGCGGTACTGTCGCGCCCTTCCTGCCGGCCTGGGTACCTTGGCAGAATGTCGTCCGGCGGCGGCGCACCGCTATAGATCACGACGGCTGCCGGACGACGGCCTGACTGGAGCAGAACGGGACAAGGCGATGGGTGAGTTCTCCTTGGAGCTAAGCGAAGACCAGCTCCAGGTCGTCAAGTGGGTCCACGACTTCGCAGAGGACGTGGTGCGCCCGGCGGCCCATGAGTGGGACGAACGGGAGGAGACTCCCTGGCCTCTCATCCGTGAGGCGGCCGAGATCGGCCTCTACTCGTTCGACTTCGTCGCCAACTGCTTCGC
>JASHRK010000212.1 GCA_030037405.1 Acidimicrobiales bacterium
ACTCTCGGGCGGACGCTGGTCGCTTCTCGGAGACCTTCGCTCCTGCCGCGGCGACGAGCTGCCGGGATTCGACCGCGACGAGCTGGCGGAAGCTCTCGCCGCGCAGCTGCTCGATCGCTGGGGGGTGGTCTTCAGGGATCTCGTGCAGCGTGAGGTCGTCGGCATCGGCTGGCGCGACGTCTTGTGGGCGCTGCGGCGACTGGAGGCGCGCGGAGTCGTGCTCGGCGGTCGTTTCGTGAGCGGCTTCGCGGGCGAGCAGTTCGCCCTCCCGGAGGCTTACGAGCAGCTGCGCACCGTCGCGCGTTCTGAGCCGGACAGGCAGAGCTTGCGGATCTCGGCCGCCGACCCGCTGAACCTCACCGGGATCATCCTTCCGGGCCCTCGCGTGCCGAGCGTCAGGACGAGATCGCTCGTCCTCGAGGACGGAGTGATCACCTCTCGTGGTGAGCCATCTGGAACGGCCTCGAGAGAGAGCGAGGCCGCCGCCAATCTGGCGCCCTAGGCTTGGGCCCGCCTTGCTGTTAGCGGACCTTGTCCCAGGCTGCGCTCGTGCGGGAGGCGCCGACGCAACCGACCTCCGAAGCGACGTGAGACACGGCTGGCATCACCGACGCCCAGAGAGGGATCGAGGTGCCAAGCGCGAGCCGCGGTCCTCCGAGCCCAGGGGCCGAGTAGATCTGGTCTGCCCTGTGGGAGCTCCCAATCCGGCGAAACACCGGGGCGCGGCCGTGAGCGGCGTTGGCGCCTGCGCCTCCACCTCCACCTCCACCTCGACCCGCCGGATGGGCGCTTGCGGCGGATGACCCGGTTGCCGTCTCGGCCCTTATGCCGGCGGCCCTCCCGACGCCGATCGATCTCGCGACGAGCGAGCTGATCTGAGAGACGAGCGCCGCGGGCGTGAGAGGTTTCTCCAGGAACTCGTCGGCACCGCTCGAACGGGCCGATTCCTCGATGCCGAAGCCCGTGTAGCCCGTCATGACGGCGATGCCCATGCGCGGCCGGGCGTGGCGGGTCTCGCGTACCAGCTCCAACCCGTCCTCGCCGGGCAGGCAGAAATCCGTCAGCAGGACGTCGAAACGTGAGTCGGAGAGCATCGACATGGCCTGCTCCGCCGTGACTGCCCAGCGGGAGTCGATGCCGGCACGCTCGAGCACGAGGCGGACGAAGGTTGCTGCCGACTCGTCGTCCTCCACTATGAGGACTCGTGCGCTCCCGCCCTCTCGCTCCATGTCGCCTTCTCTTGCTCCTTCCGGCACAAGACGCTCCCTCACGAGATAACAGGCAAGGGGCCTGGCCCCCGCACAGGCCCCTTGCCCAAATCGAGTGGCCGCCCTCGCACGGTCCCACCCGTCGTAAACGGCCTGCCTCGCCCAGGCCGCTTGGTGAAGGTGCCTGCCCTCGCGCCTGGCACCTTCTGATGATCGCCATTATCAACTGCCCCGGTGAGCGTTTGGTTCGCGCAAGGTTGCAGCTTGGTTGCAGTTACCAAGGCAGTTCTGGCAGGTGCCAGGCAGGTGTCAGGCTGGCGTCAGGAGGGCGTGTCAGGTGCGCGTCGGCTGGCCTCAGGCCGGCGGTCGGTAGCGGTACCCGAAGCCTCGAAGAGTCTCGATCGGGCTGTCGGGCCCGCGGTCCCATCCGAGCTTGCGCCGCAGTCTGAGCATGGCGAACTTGACCCGGTCGGGTCCCGTGGCGGTGGGGTCGCGCCAGGCGAGCTGCAGCAACTGCTCCGCCGAGAGGACTTGCCCGCGGTGGCCGATAAGCGTCTCGAGGAGCCGGAACTCGGTCGGCGTGAGGTCGACCGGGCGGCCCTCCGCCTTCACGCTGAAGGCGTCGAAGTCGATCTCGATCCCGTGCTCCTCGAGGATGCGCGAGCGGGCTCGCACGACGGGTTCGCCGGCAGCTCGCGGCGACTCGCCTCGGCGAAGGAGCACCTCGACACGGGCGATCAGCTCGGCGTTCCCGAACGGCTTGACGAGGTAGTCGTCGGCACCCGCCCTCAGACCTCTCACCTTGTCGGTCTCCGTGCCCCGTGCCGTGAGGACGAGGATGGGAGCGTCGCTGAACTCGCGGATGCGGTCCATCACTGTCCAACCGTCGAGGGCAGGGAGGCCGAGGTCGAGGATGACGAGGTCCGGACGCTCGTCGTGGAAACGCCGCAGCCCTTCACGCCCGTCCGATGCCAGGAGGAAACGGTACCCCGCTCTCTCGAGCAGGGTGCGAACTATGCGGGCGATGTCGTCGTCGTCCTCGATGTAGAGGATGCACGCTCGCTCGTCCTGCTCGATCACTGCAACTCGCTCGCTCAGCTGGCGGCTGCTCGCTCGCTACCTGCGCGCTCCTGCATACCAGCCGGATCGAACGGGAGCTTCACCGTCACGGTCGTGCCCCCGCCTTCGGTGCTGCGCAGCGCTATGGAACCGCCGTGAAGCTCGGCGATCGCCTTGGCGACCGGGAGGCCGAGCCCCGAGCCGGGGATCCGCGAGACGCGGGCGTTCGTCGCCCGGTAGAAACGCTGGAAGAGCGATGCCTGCTCCTTTTGGGGAACGCCGATGCCGTTGTCTGCGACCTCCAACTTCCAGAGGCGGTCGACGGGTGCTGCCGTGAGGACGATGCGACCCTGCTCGGGCGTGAACTTGAGCGCGTTCGAGAGCAGTATGTCGACGACCTGTGCGAGCCGTCCCTGATCGCCCGGGATCGAGGGTCCCTCCCCGATCTCGATCTCGAGAGAGACGGACTTGGACTCTGCCGAAGGCGAGAAGGAAGCGATGCAAGCTGCGATGAGGGAGGGGACGTCGACGATGCCCCATTCGAGAGGCATGGAGCCTGACTCGATCCTGTCGAGGAGGAGAAGGTCGTCGACCAGCCGGAGGAGCCTCTCGGCGTTGCGCTGGATGATCTCGAGGAACTCTGCCTGCTCGGCCGGGTCGTCGCGCTCGAGGCCTTCGCTCAACAGCTCGGCGAAGCTCATGATCGAGGTGAGCGGCGTGCGCAGCTCGTGACTGATCTCGGCAAGAAACGCCGCCTTGACGCGATCGAGCTCGAGGAGCCGCTCGTTCTCGCGGCGCTGC
Organism: Acidimicrobiales bacterium; assembly: GCA_030037405.1. GTDB lineage: Bacteria > Actinomycetota > Acidimicrobiia > Acidimicrobiales > Bog-793 > JOPF099. Next base: position 3,069 of record JASHRK010000212.1, read on the forward strand.
CTGGAGAGGAGCGACTCCCACTCGACCTCGGCGTGGGCTTGGGCCGAGACGTCCCGGAATGACCAGACGTGGCCGTGGTACTGGCCCTCGATCATCACGGGCACGTAGTCCCGTTCGATCACCCGCCCGTCTCCGAGCTCGATCCGGTCTCCGATGACGGTCTTCTTCGCCCGCAGGATCTCACGCGTGCGCCCGCTCGGTCCTGCCACGGTCGGGTCTCCGAACCTGCGGAAGAACTCGCCCCCTAGCTCGACGATGGTCCGCCCGACCATCTGCGTCGGAGATATCGAAAGCTCGAAGAGGGTGACGAAGGCGTTGTTGGTGAAGACGATCCTTCGCTCTGCGTCCTCGAGGAGGACGGCGAGCTGCAGGCTGCCGATGAGAGTGGAGAGACGGTGGTTCGCCTCGACGAGAGCTTGGCGGGCCGCCCTTTGCTCCGTGACGTCCCTCGAGCGCATGAGGAAGCCGTGCACCACGGGGTCGTCGAGAAGGTTCTCGATCTCGCATTCGAGGAGGTGCCAGGTCCCGTCGGCTGCCCGCATGCGCAGCTCGAGCGAGTCCTCGCTCGCCGGCTCGCCGGCTCGTACACGCTCGAACGCCTCCTTGGCGAGCGGGGCGTCCTCAGGGTGGACGAGGTCCATCATTCCCGCGATCGGGTCGAAGGCCACTCGGTAGCCGAGGAGCCGCCACGCCTGTGCGTTCGAGTATCGCCACGAGCCGTCCTCGTTGAGGATGGTCATGACCTCGGGAGAGCGGTCGACGAGGATGTCGACGAGGTCGTCGCTCGGATGGAGAAGGCGCGCCGCCTCCTTGTCGTCGTCCACGACGATCCCGATGTAGGAGGCGACGTCTCCGTTCGGCTGCACGAGGGGCATGACCCTCACGGCGAGGCGCGTGGGCGTGCCGAGCACGCAGAGGCCCGGCGGTTCGTCCGGAGGAAGGTCGAGCCTGAGCGGCCTGCTCCCCCTGCCCTGGGTCTCGAGACCGAGCGCGACCACGAGTCGTTGGTTGACGTACCAGCATGTCCCGTCGGCGTCGGTGGCGAAGACTCCGACGGGCACGAGAGCCGAGAGAGCCCCGAGGGCATGACGGATCGCCGGCCGGTTGTCGGGGTCGCTCTCGAACTCGATCCGAACCCCTCTAGCCGTTCCGGGGACGGTCACAATCGGGATCGTACAGGCGCTTCGCCGTCTGAGTCGGCGATGGGCGCCGTAGGAAGGGGCCGCGCCGTCGCCAGCAGGCAGCCGAGGATGATAAGGACGAAGCCGATGCCGGTGAAGACGCCGAAGCGCTCGTGGAGAATGCTGACGCCGAGCACGACGGCGACGGCAGGGTTGACGTAGGTGATCAAGGTCATCCGGACCATGCCGATCTCCTTCACGAGCTCGAAGAAGACGAGGAATGCGAGGGCGGTGCACACCACCACGAGCGTTACGACCGAGGCGACGACGTCCGGGGCGAGGCTGCGGCGGGGGACCGAGAAAGCTGCGATCGGTGCGTAGATGACGGCGCTCATCGCAAGAGCGAGGGCCATCACCCCGAGACCGGGGAGGTCGGAGAGGTAACGCGAGACGGTCCACGGCCCGAGCGCATAGCCGATGGCGACGAACGCCATGCCCGAGGCGGCGAGGGCGTCCGAGTGGCCGACATCGAAGCCCACGAGCGCCGCGACGCCGGTGAGCCCTACGAGGATGCCCGCCACCCGCCTGCCGTCGAGGTGGTCGGCCATCTTCGTCACCCGCGCGAGAACGGCGCCGACGATGGGGACGGCGGCGACGAGCAGTCCGGCGAGGGAACTTGCGATCTTTGTCTCAGCGTTGAAGAGCATGTACCAGGGCACGCACATCTCGACGATCGAGAAGAGCAGCACTCCTTTCCATCGGCTGATAGCGGCCCGGAGTTGACCGCTTGCTGCCGCGACGGGCATGAGCAAGAGGGCGGCGCCTCCTGTGCGCATCTCGACGAGCATCACGGGCGAGACCTCGCGGACGGCGACCTTGATGAGAAGATATGGAATACCCCAGACAACACCCAATATAATGAAGAGGAGCCACCCTCTGCGGGTCACAGCCACCACCCTCTCCGGCTCATGGGTACATCCTGCCCGGCGTACGGGACGGCCTGTGAAAGGATCGCAGTTGTGACGGGGACGACCGGATCCGGCACAGCTGCGAGCAGATCCGACGGCGGTCGCCTTTCCTGCCCGGCCCTGCTCGTCCACGGCGGCGCAGGTGCTTTCGAGCGCGTCACCGCTGGCGACGGCGAGGAAGTGTTGCTCGAAGCCCTCTACGACGCCATCGATGCAGGTTGGGCCGTCCTCTCTGAGCGCGGCCCTGCCACTGCCGCCGCCGTCGAGGCGGTCGCCACCCTCGAGGACGGCGGGCACTTCAACGCCGGCCGCGGGGCAGTGCCCACGACAGAGGGCCGCGTCGAGCTCGACGCGAGCGTCATGGACGCTGCGACAGGGGCGTTCGGGGCTCTCTGCGCTGCCACTTATCCGGCCAACCCGGTCAGGGCTGCTCTTGCCATCGCGCAGCTGGGCGGAGTGCCCGACGGGCCCGTGCTCCTAGCCGGCTCGGGTGCCGACCGCTTCTGCGAAGACCAGCGCTTGATGAAGATGGAGGCGTCGTGGCTGAAGCGGCTGGAAGGTGGAAGCAGCGCCTCAGCAGTCCTGTCCCGGGAGGGCACCGTCGGGGCGGTCGCTCTTGACTTTGCCGGCGGGATCGGTGCGGCCACCTCGACAGGTGGCCGCCTCGGCCAGCGCCCGGGGCGGGTCGGCGACTCGCCCATCCCGGGTGCCGGCGTGCTCGCCGTGCCGGCTGGCTCCAGAGGATCTCAAGTGGGGGTATCGGCTACTGGCGCGGGAGAGGCGTTTCTTGTCTCTGGCTTTGCCCACAAGGTGGCGTGGCTGCTCGACGCAGGCCACGATCTTGCCGGCGCCGTCGAGGAGGCGCTGCGGGCCGTGTCGGCACTCTCGGCGACGGGAGGTGCCATCGCCCTCACGAGCGATGGCACCTTCGTTACCTCTTTCACCACGCCGGCCATGGCGCGTGGCTGGCGGTGCGACGGGGAGAGCGTCGCTCGGGTCTTCTGAGCCGGCCACGCCGGGTGGCGGGCTCGCCGGTCGGCGGCTCGCCGGGAGGGGACCCGCCGACTGCTGCCCGTTGCCGGGCTACGGGTACCCTTGTCGGCGTGTCCAGCCCTGCGACGGTTGCTGCGGCGAAGCCGCCCGAGCGCTCTCAGGCCGATCTCACCATGCGCAGGCTCCTGCGGGTGGGTGAGGGTCCTCCTAGAGCAAGCGATGACCAGGCGCACCGCATCTTCTCGGCTTCTATCCTCGTCTCGGCCCTGCGGTGCCTGCTGAGCTACGTCGTCTTCCCGATCGCTGCTCCCGCCATCGGTGCTGCCGGGGGCGTCGGTCCCGCCATCGGCATCCCGATCGCCTGCGTCGCGCTGTATTTCGACGCCAAGGGGATACGGCGCTTCTGGTTGGCCGACCACAGGTACCGCTGGCCCGTCACCGGGATCTACCTGGCCGTGATGGTGCTCGTGCTGGTCCTTCTCGCAGACAACATCGCCCAGCTCGCCTGACGACGCGCATGCGCGTACTCAGGTCCACAAGACGAGGGCGTCGCTAGCCTCACGTTCCCCGGACGCTCCCGGCGCCCGAGGGACGGGGCCGGCCCTCCCCAGGGGCGCGACCCAGGTAGTTGTACACGGTGAAGCGGCTCACGCGAAGCGCCCTTGCCGCATCCTCGACGGACTTGCGGAAGTTGAAGGCTCCGCTCTCCTCGAGAAGCTGGACGGCTCGCTGCTTGTCTTCCCGACAGAGCTCGCCGAGAGGCGCGCCGAGCTGTACCGAGACGCGCTCGAGAAGCCGGTCGAAGGCGTCGTGCAGCCCCGCCGGCCGGATGGCACTGACGACCTCGCCCCTGTGGACGAGCGGGATGTCGAGCGCCCCCGCTTGCCCGGCGGGGAGCACCTCGGCGCCGAGGGCCTCGATCACGGGACGGATCTCACTCAGCCACGCCTCCCTGTCGTCCTCGGAGCCACTCGCCATCGCTTCCGAGCCTCCCGGCCCCGCTCCCCGCGATCGGCGGGGCGAGCCCGGTCCCGTGTCCACCTTCCTCACCTGAAGAGTGACTCGGGTCGCACCGGCTTCGAGGGCCCGGCGGACGACATCGGGCAGGGTCTTCATGACCTCGTTCGCCTCGCCCGACACGAGGGTCCCGAACGGCCCGATCGCCATCTCACCGCAGACCTGCGTCGCCGCCTCCTCGGCGGCCCTGACGTGTGGTCCCGGCCGGCCCGGCTCGAACGGCTCGACGGTGAACTCGAGCTCGAGCGCCATCCGGGTGAGCGTACCTGCATCCCGGCGCCGGCAGCGCTGGCCGAGCCCTACTCGCCCTCGCCCTCCGACGCAGCGCCCACTCTCATCGGGAGTCTGGTGCGCCAGACGCCGTCGGCGGCCTGAAGGGCTGCCGCCACGGCCCCTGCCGTCGGCACGAGCCCGATCTCCCCGACGCCCTTGATGCCGTAGGGGGAGTTCGGCTGGGGCCGCTCGACGAGGATCGTCTCGATCTCGGGGACGTCCTTGGCGCGTATGATCCCGAGGCTGCGAAGCGTCATGTTCGTCGGCTTCCCGTTCTCGTCCGCAGGGAACTCCTCCGAGAGCGCATAGCCGAGGCCCATGTGCACGGCACCCTCGATTTGGCCTTCGCAGAGCATCGGGTTGACGGCCCGGCCGACGTCATGGGCGGCCACCACCTTCTCGATGCGCCCGGTCTCCTTGTCGGCGACGACCATCTGGGCGGCGTACCCGAAGGTCGAGTGGATCACGGGATGCTCGAGGGCTTCGTCGAGGGAGTTCGTCCAGTCGATCCGGTACTCCCCCTCGTACTCCACGCCGGGGCGGCAGCCACCCTGCAATGCCTTCTCGCAGGCGTCCTTGACGGCGCCGGCGCCCATGAGAGTTCCCCGCGAGCCGGTGGTCTGGCCGGCGCCGAGCTCCCGGGTCGTGTCGACGACGACGCGAACCTGCCCGGGGTCGACTCCGAGCTCTTCCACGGCGACCTGTGAGGCCACGGTGTGCACGCCCTGACCCATCTCGGTCCAGCAATGCCGCACCTCGACGCCGCCGCCGTCGTCGAAGCACACCGTCGCCCTCGCGACCTCCTTGAAGCCGTTGCCGAGGCCGGAGTTCTTGAGCCCGAGGGCAATCCCGACCGCCTTTCCCGCGGCACGCGCTTCCTCGTAGCGCGACTCGAGCGCCTCGAGACAGGCGAGAGCCCCCTCGGCTCCCCCGTCCATGACCTGTCCGGGGCCCCAGACCGCACCGGGCCGGACGGCGTTCCTGCGACGGATCTCGAGCCCGGAGATCCCTACCTTCTCTGCCAGGCGGTCCATCACCCCTTCCATGGCGAACTGCGCCTGGTTCGCCCCGAAGCCCCGGAAGGCACCGCAGACGGGGTTGTTCGTCCGCACCGCGGTCGACTCGACGTCGATCGCCTCCGTCCTGTACGGACCCGAGGCGTGACCGGCCGCTCGTTCGAGCACCTTCATCCCGACGGAGGCATAGGGCCCGGAGTCACCGACCATGCTGGCGCGCACTGCCTTCAGCAGGCCGCTCTCGTCGCATCCGACCCAGTACTCCAT